>JAHJOS010000485.1 GCA_018820005.1 Alphaproteobacteria bacterium
CGATGGGCGGCGATGAGCTCAACATGCCGCAACCGGGCGCCAATTATGGCTGGCCGGTCATTACCTATGGCGTGGACTATTCGGGTGCGAAGGTTGGCGAGGGACAGACCAAGGACGGCTTCGAACAGCCGCTGCACTATTGGGTGCCGTCGATCTCGCCATCCGGGCTGGCGTTTTACACAGGTGACATGCTGCCGGGCTGGGAGGGTGATCTGCTGACCGGCGGGCTGAGCGGGCAGATGCTGGTGCGGCTCGATATGGAGGGCGACACCGTGGCGGGCGAGGAGCGTTTGTTCGAGGGACACCTGGGCCGCATCCGCGATGTGCGCGTGGCGGCGGATGGGGCGATCTATGTGCTGACTGATGAGGACAATGGGCGATTGATCCGGGTGGCGAAGGAGGGGAACTAGGGGGCAGGGGCGGTCGGGGGCTGGCCAGTCCGGCATAGCCTTCATGGTCTCCGTGCGTAAGGTCGCGCCACTGGAGCGTTTTTGCTGCGAAGCAGCCGGTCCTGCCACTCGACCATAGGTCTCGTGGCCTCCGTGCCTAAGATCGCTTCACTGGAGCGATCTTACCGCTGCGCGGTCGGCACGGAGTGTCACAAAACTGCAATGGTGGTGTGAGTAGTGGCGGGCGCAGACGGAGGACCATTGATGAGCGACCGCGTGACCCAGAGTGATCTCGACCGCATCCGCGACGAGATTGCCGATAGTTTCGATGAAGAACTGGAGCTGCAGTTCGAGGACGACCAGCTTGAAGCGCTGGCGGGTGATGTCGGGCCGTCGCATCGGCGCAACTCGCTGGACAGGCGGGTCTATTTCCGCGAGCTGTTCCGCCTGCAGCATGAACTGGTGCGCCTGCAGGACTGGATTGCCCATCATGGCCTCAAGGTCGCGGTGATCTTTGAGGGCCGCGACTCGGCGGGCAAGGGTGGGGCGATCAAGCGCATCACCCAGCGGCTCAATCCGCGGGTGTGCCGCGTTGTGGCGCTGCCGGCCCCCAGCGACCGCGAAAAAACCCAGTGGTATTTCCAGCGCTATGTGCCGCACCTGCCGGCGGCCGGCGAAATGGTGCTGTTTGACCGCTCCTGGTACAACCGGGCGGGCGTCGAGCGGGTCATGGGCTTTTGTTCGCCGACTGAGTTGGAAGAGTTTTTCCGCACCGTGCCGGACTTTGAAAGGATGCTGATCGGCTCGGGCATCATCCTGATCAAATTCTGGTTTTCGATCAGCAATGAAGAGCAGGAATTCCGCTTCCGCATGCGCATCGACGATCCGCTCAAGCAGTGGAAGCTGTCGCCCATGGACATGGAATCGCGTCGGCACTGGGAAGATTACACCAGGGCCAAGGAAGACATGCTGCAGCGCACGCACACGGCGGAATCGCCGTGGTGGGTGGTGGACGCCGACGACAAGAAGCGGGCGCGGCTCAACACCATCGCGCATCTGTTGAGCGCCATTCCCTATGCCGACGTGCCCAAGACCGAAGTGGTGCTGCCCGAACGCATCCGCCACCCGGACTATGCGCGCGGCCCGGTCCCGCAGGAAATGTATGTGAAGGCGGTTTACTGAAGCGCACCGGCGCGAACGGCGCTGGGCGGAACGGGATAGAGACGGCTCCAGGCGCGGCGCAACTGCCGGCTGGAGCCGAAGCCGCTGCGCTCGGCAATGGCCTCCATGTCGAGCCGGGTCTGGGCCAGCAGTTCGCGGGCCAGGGCGACGCGGAGGCGATTGACGAAATCGATCGGCGTCATGCCCGCGGCCTGGTGGAACAGGCGTGACAGATGACGCGGGCTGGCAGCAGCGATGTCGGCCATTTTTTCCAGCGTCCAGTCGCCGGCCGGTTCGGCTGCAATCGCGTCCTGCACGCGGTGGATGGCGGGATGGATATGGTTGCGGCCCTCGAACCAGGGCGACACCTGGGCCGCGTGGCCATCGCGGCGTATATAGACCACCAGATGGCGGGCAATTTGCGCGGCGACCTGCGGGCTGGTGAGCCGCCCGACCAGATGCAGCATGAGGTCGATGCCGGCGGTAATGCCGGCGCTGGTGAGGCAATTGCCGTCTTCAACGAAGAGGCGGTCATCGAGCACGTGGGCGTTGGGCGCCAGCTGGGCGAGACGGGCGCAATCGGCGAAATGGGTGGTGCAGGCGCGA
>JAHJOS010000486.1 GCA_018820005.1 Alphaproteobacteria bacterium
CGGCATAATCCACACCGCCCAGGCCGAACCCGAAGAGCTTGAGGAACTCCTGGCGATACTTCGGCAGGTCAGCCAGATCAGTCAGGCTTTCGGTGGTCAGGGCCGCCCAGCGCTTGGCCAGTTCGGCCTGCATGGTCTCGGACAGTTCCCAGTCGTCAACGCGGATGCGGTTGTCATCGTCGAGCGCCACATCGCCGGCGAGCTTGTCGCGGAACAGGCGGTCGATCTGCTGGATCGGGCCTTCACCCAGGCCCATTTCGTCCTCGACCTTGATCAGCAGCGTGCCATAGAGCGGCACGACGGGAATGGCGGAGCTCGCCTGGGTCACCACGGCCTTGAGCGCCACGACATGTGCCGCCTGGGCGCCGTGCTTGGCGCGGATTGCCGCAGCCGCGCGGTCGAGATCGGCCTTGGCCTTGCCCAGCGTGCCTTTGTGATAGATCGGCCAGGTCAGCTTGCTGCCGAGATAAGTGTAGTTCAGCGACTGGAAGCCCTCGGCCAGCACGCCGGCTTCGGCCAGCGCGGCGATCCAGAGTTCCCAATCCTCGCCGCCCATCACCTTGACGGTGGCAGCGGCTTCTTCCTCAGTCGCGGGCTCGACCGAAATCTCGGAGACTTCACCGGTGCCGGTGTTGAGCGTCTTGGAGGTGACGGCGGCGCCATAGGGCTTGATAGACGAGCGATAGGTCACGCCGTCCTTGGGGTCAGTGCGCACCGGGGAGGCCACCGAATAGACGATGAGGTCGACCTGGCCGAGATTGGCGCGGATGGCCTCGATCGCCTCGGCCTTGACGGCGTCCGAAAAGGCGTCGCCTTCAATAGTCACGGCCACGCGGCCAGCGGCCTTGGCGCGCTGCTCGAAGGCGCGGTTGTTGTACCAGCCGGCGCTGGCCGTCTTGGCTTCGCCCGGCTCGCGCTCGAATGACACGCCAACGGAATCGGCATTGCTGCCAAAGGTGGTGACGATGCGCGAGGCGAGGCCATAGCCGGTCGAGCAGCCCAGCACCAGAACACGGCGCGGCCCGGTGGGGATGGGGCCCTTGACCACGACATGATCGATCTGGCGCTGAACATTGGTGGCGCAGCCGACCGGATGGGCCGTGGTGCAGATGAAGCCACGGATCTTGGGCTCGATAATCATGGGTGGTCTCCAATAAGGTCTTGTCTTTGCCAATAGCGCGCTCAAGCGATTGCGGCTAGTGCGACGGGGTCAGGACTGGCGTAAACCCAAGAAAAACTGCTTGAGCATGGCCTCGGCGCGGTCGGATCCGATGCCGCCGATCACCTCGGGTCGGTGATGGCATGTCGGTTGCTCGAATAGTCGAACCCCATTGTCCACTGCGCCGGCCTTGGGGTCTTCGGCGGCATAATAGACGCGGCGCAGGCGGGTGTGGGCGATGGCGCCGGCGCACATGGCGCAGGGTTCGAGCGTCACATAGAGATCGCAACCATCGAGCCGTCCCGTGCCGCGCGTGGCCAGCGCCGCGCGGATAGCTAGCATTTCGGCATGGGCGGTGGGATCGTTGAGCGACTTCATGCGGTTGCGCTCAGCCGCCAGCACGCGCCCGCCTTCCATGATCACGGCGCCCACCGGCGCCTCGCCATGGGCGGCGGCCTCTTCGGCAAGCGCCAGGGCCTGGCTCATCGGTGTCGGTGTCGTGTCGGACATGGCAGTGGTGATACTGGGCGTGGGCAAATTGCACAAGCGGGTCGGAATGCCCGGCGCTAGCCCCTATATTGGAGGCTCAGGAGAATCGCCCTTGCCCATCCGCCAGCTGCCCGAAGACCTCATCAACCGCATCGCCGCCGGCGAGGTGGTGGAGCGCCCTGCCAGCGTGGTCAAGGAACTGGTCGAAAATGCCATAGACGCCGGCGCGTCCCGCATTGTCGTGACCACGGCCGGCGGCGGCAAAACACTGCTGCGCATCGAGGACGACGGCCACGGCATGGATGCGGCCGATCTCGTGCTGTCGGTCGAGCGCCACGCCACCTCAAAGCTCGCCACCGACGATCTCGATGATATCCGCAGCCTCGGCTTCCGCGGCGAGGCATTGGCCTCGATCGGCTCGGTCGCCGAGCTCGCCATTTCCTCGCGCACCCAGGACGCCGAATCCGGCTTGCGCATCGTGGTCGACAATGGCCAGCGCATCGGTCCAGTGCCGCAGGCGATGAACCGCGGCACCATTGTCGAGGTCAAGAACCTCTTTTCTCGCATCCCCGCCCGGCTCAAATTTCTCAAGTCGGACCGCTCGGAGGCCGGCGCCATCACCGATGTGCTCAAGCGGCTCGCCATGGCCAATCCGGGCGTGCATTTCGTGCTCAATGGCAGCGACCG
>JAHJOS010000060.1 GCA_018820005.1 Alphaproteobacteria bacterium
CGCCAACAGCTACGTTGCCAGCCAGCAGTTCCAGACAGTGCACAACGACATTGCCCGTCAGGTCGCGGCCGGCTGGGCCCTGAACCTGAGCTATGATGACGGCCAGGTTGAGTTTGCCGCGCTCGATGGGGCAGGGGCACCACTGGCCCTCACCGGCGTCAGCGCTTTTGTCCGGCGGCCGGTCGGTGGTCACGACGATGCAACCATCCCCCTGCAGTTGCAGGACGGGCGCTATATCGGCGCCGTCGCCCTTTCGGCCGGCGTATGGGACATCACCGTCACCACGGATGCAACGCCGCTTGGTGCCATCAGCTTTGAGCATCGGGTCATGGCCAGGTGAGTGCCGCGGCTACAGCAGGGTTGGACAATGTCGGCGAACTCAGCGCTTTTCTCATGCCCGGCGCCGACGGCACAGGCGAGGTTTGTTTTGCCGTTCCCGACGCCTATTGTGCCGCCTGTATCGATACCATCGAAACTGCCCTGCGCGAGACGCCCGGTGTCGTTGCTGCCCGGGTGAACCTGTCGCAACGCCGGGTGCTGGTCCGCTACGCCGAAAATATCGACATTGCCGCGCTGCCCGGCCGCATCACGCGCAGCGGCTATCGCAATTTCCCGGTGGATGCGAACGTTGACCCCAGACATGACGCGGCGCTGGCCGAACTTGTACGCGCCCTTGCCATGGCCGGCTTTGCCGCCGGCAATATCATGCTGTTCTCCGTCTCGGTCTGGGCCGGCGCCGATGAGGCGACGCGGGCGCTGTTTCACTGGCTCTCGGCCCTTTTGGCGCTGCCCGCCATCGCTTATGCTGGACGGCCCTTTTACCGCTCCGCTTGGGCGGCACTGCGGGTGGGGCGCACCAATATGGATGTGCCCATCAGCATCGGCGTGGTGCTGACGACGGCGCTCAGCCTCTTCGAAACCATCACGGGCGGCGAGGCGGCTTATTTCGACGCCTCCACCATGCTGTTGTTTTTCCTGCTGGCGGGCCGGACCCTCGACCATTTGATGCGCAAGCAGGCTCGCAGTGCTGTCGACAATCTCGCGCATCTGTCTCCACGTGGCGCCTATCGGATCCTGGACGATGGCAGCGTGTCCTTCGTACGCCTTGCCGACATCGTGCCAGGCATGCGGTTCAATCTGCGCGCCGGCGATCGCGTGCCAGTGGACGCAACGGTGTTGTCGGGCAACAGCCAGATCGACATGGCCATGGTCAATGGTGAGTCCATGCCCTTGGCCGCGCTTCCCGGCGTGGCATTGCCTGCAGGTGCCATCAACCTTGCCGGTACTGTTGAGATTGTCGCCAGCCGCCCATCCAGCGAGTCGTTTCTGGCTCGCATGACGGCCTATGTCGAAGCCGCCGAAGATACCCGGACCAAGTACCGGCGCATTGCCGACCGGGCCGCCCAGCTCTATGCGCCAGTGGTGCATCTGACTGCTGCGGTCACCTTTATCGGTTGGCTGGCGCTGGGTGCGGGCTGGCATACAGCGCTGCTCAATGCGGTCGCGGTTCTCATCATCACCTGTCCCTGCGCGCTGGCACTGGCCGTGCCGATCGTCCATGTCGTGGCCGCCGGGCGGCTGTTTGCCAATGGCGTGGTCATGCGCGATGGCGCTGCGCTCGAGCGCATGGGAACCGTTCGCGTCGCAGCCTTCGACAAGACCGGGACGCTGACCCGGGGCCGGCCCCGGCTGGTTGCGCAGACTCCAGCCGACCCGCTTCTGCTTGTGATGGCGGCCCGCCTTGGCACGCAGAGCAATCACCCTCTCTCACGCGCGATTGCAGCGACCGCGCCATGTGAGTCTGCCGCGGCCCCAATCGTCACCGAGCGTCCCGGATTGGGCGTAGAGGCAACTATCGATGGCATCGTCTGGCGCCTGGGCAGCGCCGCCTTCTGCGCCGCCATTGACGACGGCGAAGACAGTGAGAGCCATGTCTGGCTCGCCCGGGCTGGTGCACCGGTCGCCATGTTCGCCTTCCGCGACGATCCGCGCGATGATGCCGCCGCGACAGTGGCCGCGATGACGCGCCTGCGTGTGCCCGTCCAACTGCTGTCTGGCGATCGGCCCGGCGCCGTCGCAACGGTGGCCGAAGCGGTGGGCGCCGCCAGCTGGGCAGCGCGTCTGGCCCCTGAGCAGAAGCAGGCTGCCATCGCCCGGCTGCGCGCTGATTACGGTGCTGTTCTGATGGTGGGTGACGGCATCAATGATGCGCCGGCCCTGCGCGCGGCCGATGTCTCCATCGCCCCCGCCACAGCGGCCGACATCGGGCGCGCTGCCGCCGATTTCGTGCTGACCAATGATCGGCTGGCAGGCGTGCCATTCGTGCTGTCGGTCGCGCGAAGGGCAGACCGGCTGGTTCGCGAAAATCTCGGCTTTGCCGTCGCCTACAACGCAGTTGTCCTGCCGCTGGCCATTTCTGGCCATGTCTCTCCACTGGTTGCTGCCATTGCCATGTCTGGATCGTCCATAGTGGTGGTGCTCAATGCAATGCGATTGCGCCTGGGCGCTGGCCCGTCCGAACTCGCAGCTCAACAAGAGGTCGCCCCATGAGTGGACTGCTTATTCTCATTCCGTGCGCCCTCGGCCTGGGCGGGTTGGCGCTGCTAGGGTTCTTCTGGGCCCTGCGCAGTGGGCAATATGACGATCTTGAGGGTGATGCCCAGCGTATTCTGCTCGATGAGGAAGCCGGCCCCAGGCCGTGACAGCCGCGTCGCAGCAGCAATGCGCGGACAAATATGCCCCCGCAGGAGAACCTGCAGGGGCCTTGGAGTCCAAGCGTTGAGTTCTCAGAGCCCCAATTCGGTGTAGATGGCCTCAAAGCGGTCACTGACCTTTTTCGGGAACTTGGCTGCCTTAACCGCATCCAGATTGTCCAGCTCATCGCCCACAAGGATCAGTCCCACCATGCCCATCGCAAAATGCGGCGTGCATTTGATTGCATAGGCACCAGGTACATCAAACGTGGCGGTAAAAGTCTCGCTTGTCTTGCTCTTGAAGGGAACAGCCCTCTCGGGGATCAGGTCCTTGATGGTTTCAACATTGTGCCCCTTGTCAACGGACACAAAGGTAACCGTGTCGCCGGGTTGTATCTGCACAAAGGCCGGCTCAAACACCATTGAGCCGGCCGCGCCCTTGTTGAGCATATGGACTTCGACATCTGCGCCAATCGCGGGGAAAGCCGCCATCCCGGCCAGGGCGGCTGCAAGCATCAGAGGCTTGAATATTTCAAACATTCTTACTTCCTTAGGTGACCAGATCGGTCCCTTTGGTCATGCTTTTAGCGGCACGGTAGCGGGCGCTCTTTGACTCAGGTCAAGTTCTCTAAAGGCAGGCAGAAGGCGCGTAGCCAATGTTTCTCGAATGGGACCTAAAGCCAGCAGCCTACGCGTCCACTGTCAGCGTCTCAGGTTGCGCGCCAAGCAGGAAGAGGTTCCGTGCCAGATTGACGACGGGGCACGCATGATTGGGCAGCACCAGTACCTTGCTGCCAATCGGCAGGGGGCCGTGCTCATTGCGTACAAAACCATGTTCTTCGGAGAGTTTGACCAGATCCAGCGGGGAATCGCGATCCACCATCCAGACTTCGCCAAAGCCGTTTCCGACGTGCACGCCATGCGGCCCCAGGTCTGAACTCAAGGTCTTGGAGCCCGCATCAATGATCGAGAACTCGGCGTTGGCAGCGACTACCGTTGCGGCGACACCGAGCGCCAGGTCGCTACGCTCGGCCAGCCCCAGGCGGCGCGCCGTGAGGTCCAGGAAGACATAATTGCCAGGTCGGATCTCATCGACCCCATCAAAGCCTGCATTGGCTAGAACTGTTGGCGTGCTGCCGATGGAAAGGCGCGGCGCAGCAATACCATGTTTTTCCAGCCTGTGGCGGATGCCAGAGAGGATCGCGAGTTCGTCCCGGGCGATGGCGACGATGGCATCTGGATCTTCCGCTCCATAGGCATGGCCGGCGTGCGACAGCAATCCGAACAGGTCAATATCAGTCACCGCCATGCGCTGCGCCAGGGTGATGGCCGCCGCCGAGCGCGGGTCCACGCCGCAGCGGTGGAGGCCGACATCGACCTTGATGAAGGCGCTCACCGGCAGGCCAGTCTGCCGCCGCGCCGCCCCAAATGCGTCCAGGCCGATCTCGGAATCCACGATAAAGCGCAGGCCCACCTGATGGGTGGCGCCCTGCCGTAATAGCGTCGCGACAACCTGTGGATCAACAATTGGATAGGCGATGGTGACCGGGCCGATACCGGCGCCAAGGAAGCCCATCGCCTCAAGCGGCCGCGATGCGGTTACGCCGGCTGCGCCTGCGTCCAGCTGGCGCCGGGCCAGGGCAAAGCTCTTGTGCGTCTTGATATGGGGATGCAATGCCACGCCGCTTGCATTGGCCAAGGCTTGCATCCGGTTCAGATTGCGCGTCAGCGCGGCCCCGTTGACGACAACGGCTGGCGTCTGCTGTTCCGCAAAGCCACCAAAGCCGCCGGCAATGTCGGGGATGTCCTCGGAACTGCCCTCAAACATGCTCTGCCGCTACCACACGGTCTTGTGGATCTGGCCGGTCTGTACGTTCACCAGGCCAAGCGGCGCGTAGTCACTGGGCGCCACCAGTGCCCAGCGCCACGGCGAACAGGTCAGCGTCGCAAAGGACAATCGCTCCGGGAAGCCCGGCGACCAGCGCGGGCTGAACGTCGGCTCATACATCCAGTCGATCTTGGCCGCCTCGGCATAAAGCGCCTGCATATCGGCATCGAGCGCCTGCGCCGAGCGGCAGGACATCAGCCCAGCCACCTCATAGCGCACCGTTGCGACAACCTTGTTGCCGGTCACCAGTGCCCAGCCACCCCTGATGTCGGAAAGGGCATTGACCGCCAAGGCCATGGCCTCGTCCGACGAGCCGGCGCACCAGATATTGTGTTTGTCATGCCCCAGCGAACTCGCCACCGCAGTGTCCGGCGTGCGCGGTCCCGTGCCCAGCCAGAACATTTTCGATACCGACCGCGCATTGGAAAAACGGTCGACAATAGCGAATTTGGTGATGTTGCGGCTCTCGTCACGCTGCACGGCGCCGTCGCGCACCGGCAATTCATAGGTCAGGAAGTCATCGGCCCAGTGGAACGGCCGCAGCACGGCCGCCTGCATGGTGTCGCGCCCCGGCTCGGCGGGGATGGCGAAGTCCGCCGCCGTCAGCGCCCCGCCAACCTGCACCGTGTCGGTGGCCCAGTCCGGCCACGCAATCGCCGGCACCGGCTCGATATAGTCCGTGCCGCGCGACACCTGCCGCCCATCGGCCCAGACTTCGGCAATGGTGAAACTCTCGAGATCCGACAGCAGCACCACATCGGCAAAGCGCCCCGCCGCGATCGACCCCACCCAGGGCGTCAGCCGCATGTGGCGCGCCGGATTGATGGTGACGCATTGGATGGCGATCTCAGGCGCCAACCCTGCGGCAATGGCCGTACGCACATTGTGGTCGGTTGCCCCCTTTTGCAGCGTTTCGCTGGCGCTGCGGTCATCGGTGGCGAAGGCAATCTGCGACCAGTCCTGCAGCCCGCGTTCGAGCAGACCCTTGATCACCTCGGGCATGGAATGCACGCGCAGTTCCATGAACAGCCCATGGCGCAGCTTGTCCCAGAACTCCTCGGCGGTCCACGCTTCGTGGTCCGACGCCAGGCCCGCCGCCGCAAAGGCATTGATGGTGGGCAGGTCCTTGATGCCCGCTGCGTGCCCTTCGATCACGCCGCGCTGGTCCAGCGTGGCCTCGATCATGCCCCAGAGGCGATCATGCGAGCCATTGCTGGCGTCCCACACCGCAGGCCAGTCCATCACCTCGTCGAGCCCGGCGACCATCAGGCTGCCCTTGAGAAAGCCCGACTGTTCGTCATACCCGAGCCAGCCGCCACCATGCTCATAGGCGGTCGGCGGCACGGCCGAGCCGGGCAGGGGGAAGATCTTGAGCGGGGAGCCATGCTGGCGCGCCGTCATCCAGAATTCGAGCGTGCGCGAGCCCCGCACGTTGGAGAATTCGTGGCTCGCCTCGCAGGTCCAGGTATTGCCGCGCGGCAGCACCAGCGCCGCCTCCCATTCGGGCGTCAGATGGGAGCTTTCGATATGCTTGTGCACTTCGCCCAGGCCCGGAATGGCCATCAGCTCGGGCCGGTGCTCATGCCGGCCATAGGTGCCGGGATAGCTGCCGGCGGGGCCGACATAGGCGATGCGGTCGCCCTTGATCACGATCTCCTGGTCGTCCAACCAGGTGCGCGTGGCGACGTCGAGCAGCTTTCCGACCCGCAGGCAGCTGTCGGCCGGCGCCTTGCCCATCGCGACAAGGGTCAGGGTCTTTCGGATGGCGACTTCGGACTTTGCGTCGATCATGGGTTACTCGTGGGAACGGGCTCGGCGCCTGAGCCGGCAAAACAGATGGAAAGAATGCGGCTTGGTTCTGGCCCGACGGCATGAAAGCCGTGTTCCATGGCGCCGTCGAAATAGACCGAATCCCCGGTCTCCAGCACAGTCGGGGCATAGGGGCTCATCTCGAACACCACCGGCCCTGCCAGTACGTAGACGAATTCCTCGCCCCTATGCGCGCTGCGCACACTCGAACTGTCCGGCGACCGTGGCGGAATGTCGATCAGCATGGGCTGCAACGATTTTGCCGCGAGGTCTGATCCGAGTGCCTCGTAAATGCCCATGTCGTTACGGAAATGCGCGCCTTGTCCTGCCCGGGTGATGGCGCGCGCAGCGCCCGAAAAGCGAGGATGTGGATTGCCACCCAGCAGGTCGACGAAGTCAACGTCCAGTCCCGCAGCCAGCCGCGTCATGACGCTATAGGCCGGTTGGGTCTGTCCATTTTCGATTTTTGACAGTGTTGAGATCGCCACGCCCGTGCGCCGCGAGACTTCGGCCAGCGTCCAGCCATTGCTCTTGCGCAGTGATTGCAGCAGCGTCGCGACGGCCAGAGGTTCGTCTTTTTCGCTACCGGGTGTCTGCGCGATCGCGATTCCGCCGCTCCCTGTTGGCGCGCTCATGGTTGAGCATCCTCGGGCGGCGGCACGGGCCCCTTGCGCTCCACGATCAGCCCGTAGTGCTGAGGTTCGCGGTGGCGCGCCAGGTCGAAAATGGTGCGACGATAGAGTGCCGCCATGTCCAGATCGCAGCGTGCCACCACCACCTCGTCGCTGGTCGAAGTTGCCATGGCCACCACCTGGCCGGAGGGCGCAACGATCATTGACTGCCCGATCAGGCGGGAGCCTTCTTCAAGCCCGGCCTTGGCCGTTGCCACAACCCAGGCCGAGTTCTGATAGGCGCCGGCCTGCAACGAAAGCTGGTTGTGAAAGCCGGTCAGGCTGTCGAAGTCGAAATTGCCGGTATGGTCGTCGGGCGTGTTGTAGCCCACCAGGATCATCTCTGCGCCTTGCAGCGCCATCACCCGGTAGGTCTCGGGCCAGCGCCGGTCATTGCAGATGCACATTCCCATCACCGCGCCCATCGTCCGCCAGACAGGAAACCCCAGATTGCCCGGCTCGAAATAGTATTTTTCCAGATGCTGGCTGGTTCGCTCAGGCTGCGGTGCGTCATAGCCGGGCAGGTGGATCTTGCGATATTTGCCGACCATTTTGCCGGCCCGGTCAACTAGAACCGACGTGTTGAAGCGGTGCTGCAATCCGTCTTCTTCGGCCAATTCGGCGTAGCCAAGATAGAACCCGACCCTCAGATCACGCGCGACATCGAACAGGCGCTGCGTCTGTGGGCCTGGCATTGCGGTCTCGAAGAAAGCGCTGATTTCGGTAGGGTCAGTCATGTGCCAACGCGGAAAGAATGTGGTCAGCGTCAGCTCGGGAAACACGACCAGTTCGGCACCGCGTGCATGGGCCTCGCGCAGCAGGGCAATCAGCCGGTCAACGACCTGCGCACGGCTATCCGCGCGGGCAATCGGCCCCACCTGGGCAGCGGCGGTGATGATCGACCTGGTCATGGCAGGAGAGCCTGAGGCACAACGGAATTTTCCAATATGAAAACACGATCTCGGCATGAATGGACACCAACCGTCGCCGCAACCCTGCTATGCTGTCAACTGTTTTTCCATATTGAAAATTTGGGTGGACGGGCTTGCCGGGCTTGGTCATAGTCCGTGTTGCGAAGGAAGTCATGGCGGTGTTCCGCCGAGTGGGTCAAGAGACGAGGAAGCTGGACGAAACGGCTATGGCCGTGGCTTAGGGAACGGAAAGGTTACCCCTGATGACCGACAAAACGTTGATGATGTCCAATCGTGGCCGCCTGCGGCTGCTGGCGACGCTGGCACTTGGTGCCGTCTCGATGCCGCTGCTTGGCGGCCTGGCATTTGGGGCCGAGGGCCTCAAGGTCGCCATGATCCTGCCCGGCCCGATCAGCGACAATGACTGGAATGCCGGCGGCTATGCCGGGCTCCAGGCTGCTGCCACCAATCTAGGTATTGATGTCGCCTACAGTGAAAACGTCGCCGACGCCGATGCCGAACGCGTCCTGCGTGACTACGCCTCGCGTGGCTATGGGCTGATCTTCGCCCATTCCTTCTCCTATGGCGACGCAACGCTTGCCGTGGCGGAAGACTTCCCCGACGTCAAATTCATGGCCGGCACGGCCCAGCACATGGCCGACAATGTCGGCACCTATGATAATCCCGACTATCAGGGCGCCTATCTCACCGGCATGCTCTCAGCGGGCGCCAGCAAAAGCGGCGTCATTGGCTGGGTCGGCGGCAATCCCGCCCCCAATATGCTGGCCAATTATCATGCCTGGGCCGATGGGGCCAAGGAAGTGAACCCCGAGGCCAAGGTCATGATCTCCTGGCTCGGTTCCTGGTTCGATCCGCCGAAGGCCAAGGAAGCCGCCATCGCCCAGGTCGAGCAGGGCGCCGACGTGCTCAGCGCCCAGTCGGTGGGCGTCATCGATGCTGCTGTCGACAAGAAGGTGCTCGTCATCGGCGCTGTCTCGGACCAGAACCACCTCGGCCCCGATGCCGTGCTGACGAGTGTGCTTTGGGATCTTGGTCCCCTGGTCACAGATGCCGCAAAGTCGGTCATCGAGGATCGCTGGGAGAGCAAGGCCTGGAGCTATGGTATCAAGGAAGGCTCGATCAAGCTGGCCGATTTTCATGGGCTCGAAGGCCAGGTGAAGCCCGAGGTTCTGGCGGCCGTGCAGGCCAAGTTCGAGGCCATCAAGTCCGGCGCTTTCGAAGTGCCGCACGACACCTCCATGGTCGAATAGGCCTTGCAAGCGTCGTCTAATAGCGAACCGACGCCGCTCAGTCTGAGCGGCGTCACTGTTCGCTTCGGCAATTTCGTGGCCAATGACGCGGTGGACTTCTCTGTCGGTCGCGGCGAAATCCATGCGCTGCTCGGCGAAAACGGCGCCGGCAAGACCACGCTGATGCGCGTTGTCGCTGGACTGCTCGTGCCGCAGTCGGGCACGATCCACATCAATGGCCAGCGCGCAGATCTGCGCTCACCGCTCGATGCTGCCGCTCTTGGGGTCGGCATGGTGCACCAGCATTTCATGCTCATCCCCACGCTCACTGTCGCGCAGAACGTCTGCATCGGCATGCGTCGCGCTGGTCGCTTTTTTCCCGATCTCAAGGCAGTTGCCCGCGAACTCGACGCCATCGGCGAGCGCTATGGCCTGCGCGTTGACCCGAACGCGCTCGTGGGCGACCTCACGGTGGCCAGCCAGCAACGCGTCGAGATCGTCAAGGCGCTCTACCGTGGTGCCCGCATCCTGGTGCTGGACGAGCCCACTGCCGTGCTCGCGCCCCAGGAGGTCGCGGGCTTCTTCCGGGTCCTGCGCACCCTGGCTGAAGCCGGCACGGCCATCGTTTTCATCAGCCACAAGCTCGATGAGGTCATGTCGCTCAGTCACCGTGTCAGCGTGTTGCGTCACGGCCAACTCGTCGCCAGCAAGCCGACGGCCCAAACCAATCCTGCTGAGCTGGCACGACTGATGATTGGCCAAGACCTCACCCTGCCGCAGGCCGACGGCTCGGCCCGTCCGGGCGGAATGGCCATCGAGGTCCGCGCCATTGGCTATCGCGACGAACGAGACGTCGCCCGCTTGAGCGATGTCTCGCTGGCCGCTCACCGTGGCGAGATCGTCGGTATTGCCGGCGTCGATGGCAATGGACAGCAGGAACTGGCCGAGGTGTTGGCTGGACTTCTGGCGCCGCGTTCAGGGCAGGTCTTGATGGCCTCACCAGGCGGTCCCGTGGATGTCACTGGCATGGGCCCAGGAGGCCGTATCAGTCTGGGGCTTTCCCATATTCCTGAGGATCGGCAGCGCACCGCATTGGTAGACCTCTCGATTGCCGAGAACGCCGTTCTGGAAACCATTGATCGCCGGCCGCTGTCACACCATGGCATGATCTCCAAGAGTGCCATTCGCCAGTTTGCCGATCAACTGATCGCCCGGAACGACGTACGCTGTACCGGTCCCGAACAGCGGATCATGACCCTGTCGGGCGGCAACCAGCAAAAGGTGGTGCTGGGCCGGGCCCTTGGCCGCGATCCATCCGTCATCGTGGCTGTGCAGCCCACGCGCGGTCTTGATATCGGCGCGACGGCCTTCGTCCATCAGCAATTGCTCGCGCAGCGGGCCAGGGGAGCAGCCATCGTGCTGGTATCGACCGAACTCGATGAAGTGCTGGCCTTGTCTGATCGCATCGTGGTGATGTTCGCCGGCCGCGTCATCGGCACACTCTCACGTGCAGAAGTGACGCTTGAACGGTTGGGCGCCATGATGACGGGGCAGGCGGCATGAGCACTTTTGATGCGCCCGGAGTTCCCGTTCCCGCTGTTGTTGTTGATGCTAACGCGGCACGACGCACGGAAATCATCTCCAGTCTGATTGCTGTGGGACTGGCGCTGGCCGTTGGCGCTGTGCTGATCCTTGCCTGGGGCGCCAACCCCCTGATTGCCTATGGTGCGCTTGTCGATGGCGCGTTCGGCTCGTGGAACAGTCTGGCCGAGACCCTCCTGCGCTCCATCCCGCTGACCTTTACTGGCCTCGCCATTGCCATCGCGTTCCGCGCCGGCGCATTCAATCTTGGCGCCGAAGGACAGCTATTTCTGGCGGCAACCGCTTCTGCGGTCGTCGGGTTGATGCTACCCGACCTGCCTGGCGTGCTGCTGATCCCAACGATGATCATCACGGCAATGGTTGTGGGTGCACTGTGGTCACTGCTCGCGGGCGTCCTGAAGCTGCGTTTTGGTGCCAATGAGCTGATCACGACCATCATGCTCAACTACATCGCCATCTTCTTGGTCTCCTATTTGCTGCGCGGGCCCATTCAGGAGGCCGCCGGCTTTCTGCCACAGACGGAGCGTCTGGCGGCCAATGCCCGCTTTCCCGCACTGATTGAAGGGACCCGGCTGCATGCCGGCGTGCTGATCGCGCTGCTGGCGGTGGGGCTGACCCATTTCGCGCTTTGGCACACCACCTGGGGCTTCCGGCTGCGCGTCGTTGGCCTCAACGCGCGGGCCGCACTCAATGCCGGCTTCAACGTTACGGCGATCACGCTGTCTGCTTTCCTGCTCAGTGGCGCACTGGCTGGCATGGCCGGCTATATGGAAGTGGTCGGCGTGCAGCGACGCATGATCGAAAATCTGTCGCCTGGCTTTGGCTATACCGGCATCATTGTTGCCCTGTTGGGTCGCACCAACCCGTTTGGCGTCTTGGCAGCGGCGATCCTGTTTGCCGGCCTGCAGGTTGGTGGCAGCACCATGCAGGCCGCCTCCGGTGTGCCCAGCACGCTGACCACAATCGTACAGGCATTGGTGGTGCTTTTCGTCATCGGTCGCGGTGCTTTCGACCAGCTATTCGCCCAAAGGAAGGGGAGCTAGACCTTGGATATCCTGGGCGTCCTTTCCGATCCGGTGACGATTGGCTTTCTGCAGGCCACCACCCGCCTTGCCATTCCCATCATGCTGGCGGCGCTCGGTGGCATGTTCGCCGAGCGGGCCGGTGTTCTCAATATCGGGCTTGAAGGTACCATGCTGAGCGGCGCCTTCTTTGGCTTCGCCGTGGCCTTTGCCAGCGGCAGCCTCTGGTTTGGCGTGGTCGGCGGCATGCTGGCTGGTGCGGTGATCGGTTTGGTGCTGGCCTTTTATACCGTTCGGCTGACCAGCAACCAGGTCGTGGTCGGTATTGCCATCAACCTGTTGATGGTGGGAGTTACCAGCTATGCCTTCCGGGCCATGTTCGGCTCTGGCACGAACGCGCCGCGTGTCACGCCATTCCCGCCCATCGAGCTGCCGCTGCTGCACCAGATACCGGTGTTGGGACCGTTGCTGTTTCAACAGGGGGCACTGGTCTATGTCGCCCTCGTTCTGATCCCGATCAGCTGGATTGTAGTAACGCGCATGTCGGTTGGTACGGCAATCACCGCTGTCGGCGAACACCCCGAGGCGGCTGAAACGTTGGGCATTTCAGTCAATCGGGTGCGGACGCTCTGTCTGGTCGTCTCCGGCTTGCTGACCGGGCTAGGCGGCGCGTTTCTGTCGCTCAGCGCGACGGGCCTGTTCCTCGACAACATGACCGCGGGCCGTGGCTATATTGCGCTGGCCATCCTGTTGCTAGGACGCCGCAATCCTTGGGGCATCCTCGCCGCGGCAATGCTGTTTGGTGGGGCTGATGCGTTTCAACTGCGCGGGCAAAATCTCGGCATCGGCGTTCCCTACCAGTTCCTTGTCATGTTGCCCTATGTGCTGACCATCGTTGTTCTGATTGGTTTCGCCGGCAAGGTCAGGGACCCGGCGGCCCTGGGCCTGCCGTTTCAGCGCAATAGGGCCGAGCAATAGTCCAGCGTGGGAATGGACGCGCGGACTTGAGGCGCTGGCCCCTTTGCATGACCTGGGCACAGCAATCCCCGCTGCGGACTTCCTTTTGCGACAGAATCCGCTACATGAAGCCTGTCTGGTTCAGGTCCCGTAGCTCAGCTGGATAGAGCAGCAGCCTTCTAAGCTGTTGGTCGCAGGTTCGAGTCCTGCCGGGATCGCCAGTCGCTCTTTCGCCCATCTATGGCTTTGCAGACGCAGCGCGCTGCACCTAAAGCGAAGCTAGGGCAGGGGCGGAGGGCGCAGTAGCCAGCCTGGCCGTACTCGCCCGCACGATCAGTTCCGAACTCAGCACCGTATGACGTGGTACCCTGCGCCGGGGCTCGCCTTCAATCAGATCGATCAGGGCCTCGGCGGCAATACGCCCCAACGCCTCGCGTGGCTGGCGCATTGACGTGAGCGGCGGCCAGAAATGGGCGGCAAACGCCAGGTCGTCGAACCCCACAAGCGAGATGTCGCGCGGGCATTCCAGGCCATGGCGCCGCAACCCGGACAGAAAGCCGATGGCAGTCTCGTCATTGGCCGCGAACATCGCCGTGGGACGTTCGGCAAGGGCGACGAAGCGCTCTGCCGCAGCCAGTCCCTGGCTCATTTCGAACCCCGCTTCAAACATCCAGCTTGCCCGAACGTCCAGCCCGGCCGTAGCCATTGCGCGCGCAAATCCGGCCTCGCGCTCTATCGAGAGCACGTTTCCCTTCGGGCCCCGGATGTGGCCAATGGCGCGATGACCCAGCCCGATAAGATGGCGGGTGGCGACTTCTGCCGCAAACACATTGTCGGTCTTGACCGTATGAAACGGCGATTGGGCGATTGCCTCACAGGCCATCACCAGCGGGACACCTATTGGCGGCGAGGTCAGCGCAAGCAATTGCTCAAGCTGGACCGATCCGTCCAGCAGCAGCAGCCCATCAGCACGGTTCGACAGAAAATACTCATGCAGCCGGCGGCCCGAGTCATGGCCGGCGAATCGATTGGCAACTAGCACGCCATAACCGCGCAGAACGGCCTCGCGCTCGATGGCATCCAGGATGGTAGAGAAGAACGTATTGCCGATATCCGGCAGGGCAACAAGGATCGTGCGGCTGGTCCGCTGACGCAGTGATCGTCCTGCCTGGTTGAGCGTATAGCCAGTTTCCTCGACTGCCGCGAAAACACGCGCACGGGTGCCCTCGCTCACCCTGTCGGGGTTCGAAAGGGCGCGGCTCACAGTGGCCGTCGATACTCCCGAAAACCGCGCAACATCTTGAATTGTAGGTGTTTTTCTTTGGTTGCTCATACCTGGCAGCGCCCCCCCTCGCTGTCGGTAACGCTTATTGTCTAAATCGATCTTGACAGGTCCGCAAGTCGTGTATGATGCTAATGCAATCGATTGCAGAAATTTCCTAGGGAGGAAAATGCAATCGATTACATGCGGCCAGCTGGGGAAGTCTCTCAAGAAGATAACCTTGCGGCTGGCAGCTTCGCGGGAGCGAAACGCTCCAAGTGATCGTTGGGAGGACATTCTATGAAGAAATTTGCAGTGGCTGCCGCTATGGCAACCGCTCTCCTCGGCTCCACGGCTGTACACGCTGCGGACGTCGAAGTTATCCACTGGTGGACGTCGGGTGGCGAACAGGCCGCTGTGTCCGTGTTTGCCCGTGAGTTCGACGCTCTGGGCACCGACAAGTGGGTTGATACCGCCATTGCTGGCGGCGAAAACGCCCGTGCAGCCACGCTGCAGCGTATTCTGGGTGGCGACGCCCCCGGCGCCGCGCAGTTCAACCCTGGTCGCCAGTACGAAGAACTGATCAGCGGCGGCATGCTGCTCGATCTGACCCCGCTGGCTGAGAAAGAAGGCTGGGCCAATTTCATTCGCCCTGCTTCCATTTCTGAGGCCTGTCTGGTCGATGGTCATTGGTGGTGCGTGCCCGTGAACATCCATTCGTGGAACTGGGCCTGGGCCTCCATTCCGGCTTTCGAAAAGGCCGGCGTTGAGCTCCCCACCAG
>JAHJOS010000061.1 GCA_018820005.1 Alphaproteobacteria bacterium
CGTGTTGCAGCTCTGGTCCTTTACGTGCTGGCGGCTGCCAGCGACTGGCTCGATGGCTATCTGGCCCGCGCCTGGGGTCAATATTCCCCGCTTGGCCGCATGCTCGACCCCATCGCCGATAAATTGCTGGTTGGCATTCTGATCGCCATTCTCGCCTGGGATGGCAGCTTCTCGGCCCTGGACATGATTCCCGCCTGCGCCATCCTGTTCCGGGAGTTCTTCATTCCGGGCCTGCGCGAATTTTTGGGCAATACCCAGGTCGTTCTGCCTGTCAGCAAGCTCGCCAAATGGAAGACGACGGTGCAATTGGTGGCGCTGGCCGTCGTGCTGCTCGAGCCTATCGTTCCCGGCCTCGGCCTGCTCAGCGACATCCTGCTCTGGCTCGCCGGCATTCTGACGATCTGGACCGGCTGGCAATATCTGCGCGCCAGCTGGCCGCATCTGTCGGCCGAGGTGCCATGAAGATCCTCTATTTCGCCTGGCTGCGCGAACGCCTCAACCGCGGCGAAGAACAGGTATCGCCGCCAGACAGCGTCGCTACCGTCGCCGATCTTATCGACTGGCTTGCCGGCCGCGACGAGGCCTTTGCCCTTGCCGTCGCCAAGCGCAGCCTGATCCGCTCGGCGGTCGATGCAAAGCTGGTGCCGCACGACACCCCCATTGCCGGCGCCAGCGTCGTGGCTTTCTTCCCCCCCATGACCGGCGGTTGACCATGAGCGTGCGCGTCACAACCGAGGCCTTCGACCCAGGCGCCGAAACCAACGCTTTCCTTGCTGGCGATCAGGGCGCCGGCGCTGCGGTGACCTTCTCCGGGCTGGTTCGCTCCCGGCCGGACGATCCGATCACCAGCCTCACCCTCGAGTGTTATCCTGACCTGGCCATCAACCAGCTCAGTGTCCTTATCGATGAGGCCATGGCGCGTTTCGAGCTGATCGCGGCCACCATCATCCACCGCTATGGCACCATGACCCCCGGTGAGCCGATCGTTCAGGTCATGACCCTCGCGCCCCATCGCGCCGCGGCCTTTGCCGGCGCCCAATTCCTGATGGACTACCTCAAGACCGATGCCCCCTTCTGGAAGCTGGAAACCTCCCCGGCTGGCAGCGTCTGGGTGGCGCCAAGGGATGACGACGACAGCGCCCGTGCCCGTTGGGAAGAGCCCGCCCTGGCCTCGATCTGACCCGGCGGCAATGCCAATTGTGGCCAATCCGGCACAAGGCGACAATCAGTTCACTGTACAGATGAACTGCTATGCAATTGAGCAGCAGTTCGTGGTATTGCAATGGCGTGAAGAACAGTACTGAAAGTCTGATGGCGCGGTTTATCGAGCTGGGTGCAACGCAGGGGACAGGCCGGGTGATCCTGTGCTCGGGTGATTGGACCGCCGCCAACGCCCGTCAGCTTGAACACGACATCGCCAGCCTGCCCCTGTCCCCGGCAGAACGCAGCCAATCCAGCATTGATATCAGCGCCTTGCGCCGCCTCGACACCGCAGGCGCCTGGGTCCTGACGCAGCTGCAGCGCGATGGTGCGGGCCAGGCGACCGATTTCATCGGCGCCTCACCCAAGCATGCTGCCCTGCTCAGCCGAATCAATACTTACGAGCCCAAAGCCCTGCCCCCGCGCCACAGCCTCAATCCGCTGTTGGTACCATTTTCAGCGCTTGGCCGGATCATTGTCGGCATCGCCCAGGACATCGTGGCGGTTAACGCCACGCTGGGTCACATCCTGGTGGCACTGGCCCAGACGTTGACATTGCGCTCGCCGCTCCGCCTTGCCAGTTTCGTACACCAGTTCGAACAGATCATCCTGCGCGCCATTCCCATTGTCGCGCTGATATCGCTGGTCGTTGGCGCCATCATTACCCAGCAGACGATTCTGCAGCTGCGCAATTTTGGTGCTGCCATTCTCATCGTCGATCTGGCCGCCATACTGATGTTCCGCGAAATCGGTGTGCTGCTGGCCGCCATCATGGTGGCCGGGCGCTCGGGATCGGCCATAACCGCCGAAATCGGCTCGATGCGCATCCGCGAAGAATTCGATGCCCTGCGCGTCATCGGTGTTGATCCCTATCAGGCGCTGCTGTTGCCACGCATCGCAGCGTTGATCGTCGGCCTGCCGCTCCTGGCCTTTGTTGGCTCGATGGCCGGCCTGTTGGGTGCGATCATCGTCGGACAGGCCTATGGCGGCATTCCCATGGATACCTTCGTGCTGCGACTGCGCGATGCCATGAGCTTCACCAGCGTCGCCGTGGGCCTGCTCAAGGCACCTTTCATGGGCTTTCTGATCGGCCTTCTGGCGTCGGTGGAGGGCATGAAGGTGCAGGGTTCTTCTGAATCGCTTGGCCGTCGCACCACCACCTCCGTGGTCAAATCGATCTTCGTGGTGATCGTGGCTGACGGCGTATTTGCCATCTTCTTTGCAGCGATCCGGTTCTGATGATGGACCAGGGCGCTCCCTCCATCATGACCGTCGTCGATCTCAAGGTCGGCTTTGGCAACACCACTGTCATCGACGGCCTTAATTTCGAATTGCGCGAAGGCGAGATCCTGGGGCTGATTGGTCCCTCCGGCTCGGGCAAATCGGTCAGCCTGCGCGCCATTGTGGGCCTACTCCCCACGCGCGGCGGCGATGTCAGTTTCGCCGGGCAGAACTATTCGGGCCTCTCCTCCAGTGAACAGATCGTGGTCCGCCGCGACTGGGGCATGCTGTTCCAGCAGGGCGCGCTGTTTTCCTCGCTCAATGTGGTCGAAAACATCGAATTCCCCATGCGCGAACATCTGGACCTGTCGCCGCGCCTGCGCCGCGAACTCGCCCGCATGAAGCTCGATCTGGTCGGTCTGCCGCCCGAAGCCGCCTATTCCTATCCGTCGCAACTGTTGGGCGGCATGATCAAGCGAGCCGCGCTGGCCCGCGCGCTCGCGCTCGATCCCAAAATCCTGTTCCTTGATGAGCCAACGGCCGGCCTTGACCCGATCGGCGCCGGCAAGTTCGATGAATTGATTGTCACACTGAGCGACACGCTGGGCCTATCCGTGCTTATGGTAACCCACGATCTCGACAGCCTTCAGACTGCCTGTGACCACATCGTCGCCCTGTCCGGCGGCAAATTGCTCAAGGCCGGCACGCTCAGCGACATGCGCGCCGCCACCGACCCTTGGCTCAGGGAATATTTCCACGGCCCCCGCGCCCACAACCCCGAAGGCTAGACCATGGAAAACAAAGCAAACTACGCCACAGTCGGCGCCCTGGCCACGGCAGTGCTCATTGCTTTTTTCGGCTTCGTGTTCTGGTTCGCCGCACCGGCGAGCAACACACGCACGGCCTCCTATGAAGTGATCTTCACCGGCACTGTTTCCGGCATTGGGGCAGGCACAGAGGTGCAATTCAACGGCATCAAGATAGGTCAGGTGCGCTCCGTGGGCCTGGACCCAACCGACATCAGCCGCGTGATCGCCCGCATCGATATTGACGCTGCCATTCCCGTCAAGGCCGACACCAAGGCGCTGATGGGCTTTCAGGGACTGACCGGGGTCGGCTCCCTGCAGCTGTCGGGCGGCACGGAAGCCGCCGGCCCGCCGCCGACCGAGCCGGGGCGCGACGTCCCCACGCTCTATGCCAAGGTGTCCGATTTCCAGTCGATCCTTGATGGCCTATCGACCACCATCAATGGCACTGCCACGGCCGTTGATCGCCTCAACGGTTTCCTTGATGCCAACGACGCCAAGCTCAACGACACTATCACCAATGTCGCGACCTTTACCGACGCACTTGCCGCAAACGCCGATGGGGTCAAGGACGCCCTGGCCACCATTGCCGCGGCTGGCAAGCAGGTCGGCCCCATGGCCGATCAGATCAGTTCGCTCTCCTCCAAGCTGGGGGAACTCGCCGATGCCATTCCGCCCGAACGCGTGACGCAGGTCGTCGACAATGTGGCCACCTTCAGCGACACGCTGTCGCGCAATTCCGACAAGGTCGATGAGTTCTTTGCGGCCGCCTCGACAATCTCTGACAACCTGACGGCAATGAGTGCCACGCTATCAACCAGCGTTGATCGAATTGACGCTGTCACCGCCGCGATCGACCCGGAAGCCGTCAGCCGGGTTGTCGCCAACGTTGATAGCTTCTCTACCCAGCTCGGTCCGCTGACCACTGACGTCAAGGCTCTCATTGCTGCGGCGCCGCCAGAAAAGGTCAACGCCGTCGTCACCGATCTCGCCACCTTTAGCGATAGCCTGGCCCGCAATTCCAAGCAGGTCGATAGCTTCTTCGCCGCTGTCGATACGCTCTCCACGGGCGTAACCGATATGATGGCCCAGCTTGACCCTGCCGTCGCCAAGATCAACCAGATCGCCGCGCAGATCGATCCGACCCTCGTCAGCCGGGCCCTTGGCAATGTCGACAGCTTTGCCGCCAAGCTTGGCGACAACTCAGAAAACGTCGATACCATCGTTGCAAACCTGACCGATATTTCCAATTCTCTGGTGGGCTCGGTGGCCAAGGTTGATGAAATCCTGACCAAGGTGGACAAATCAGTCGCGGGTGCCGACGATCAGGGCCTGTTCACCCAGATTGGCGACGCTGCCGATTCCATTCGGAAACTGGCCGATCAGCTTAACACCAGCACCGCCAGCATCGCCGTTGGGCTGAACAACTTTACGTCACAGGGCCTGCCGAACTTCACAGCGCTGGCGCAGGACGCTCGCGCCACGCTGCAGAGACTTGATCGCGTCGTCCGAAACCTGGAAAATAATCCCCAGGGGCTGATCTTCGGCGGTGATACAGTCCGCGACTACAACAAGAGGTAGGAAATACCGATGCTCACCACACGACGCAGTTTCATGGTCCTTGGTGCTTCCGCCCTTTCGCTGGGTCTGGCCGGCTGCCTCGGTGTGACCCCGCCGGTAACCTTTGACCTGAGCAGCGCCAGCAAGGTGCCCATGCGCCGCCGTTCATCGCGCGTTGTTGTCATCACCCTGCCCAAAACGGTGCAGACCTATGATACTCAGCGGGTGGTCATTCGTGAGGCGGGCAATGTGCTGAGCTATCTGCCCGAAGCCCAGCTCTCCGATACCTTGCCACGACTGGTGCAGACCCGCATGCTGCAGACCTTTGAGGCCTCCAATTTCCCCAACATTGGCCGCCCGGACGACCAGTTGCGGGTCGACGTAACGCTTGCCACCGAACTGCAGGCCTTTGAAATCGACGTCGCAAACGGCAATCTGGCCACCGTGACGATCAGCGCCA
>JAHJOS010000487.1 GCA_018820005.1 Alphaproteobacteria bacterium
CGGCGCTCGACGTCACCGTCAAAGCGCAGATCATTGGGCTGCTCAAGCAACTCCAGGCCGAAATGGGCCTTTCCATGCTCTTCATCAGCCACGACCTCTCCACGGTCAAATCGCTCACCGATACCGTGGTGGTCATGTATCGCGGCCGCGTCGTCGAACAGGCGCCCACCCAGGCCATCTTCTCGGACCCGCAGCACCCCTATACGTGCGCTTTGCTCGACGCCATTCCGGCCGACAACCCGGCCAACCGCCGCACCCGCACCTTCCTCTCCGCCGACGAGCTCGCCGCCGCCACCCCGCGCTACACCACCATCCAGACTGGCCTGGCCGCCAATGCCATCCCGCAACTGATCACCATCGCGCCCGACCACCGCGTCGAAGCGATCGTGACGACATGAGGGACATCATGATGCGCCATCCGCGTTTGGCCCCACTGCCGGCAGGAGACATCCCATGCTGAGCTTCATCCTCCGCCGCCTGGTCTCGGTCGCGGCCACCTTCATCATCGTCTCGCTCATCATCTTCTTCATGATGCATTCCATCCCCGGCGGGCCGTTCGATGCCAACGACATGCCGGTCTCGGAGGCCGTGCGCGCCAAGCTGATGGCCAATCTCGGCCTCGATCAGCCGCTCTATGTGCAGTATTTCCGCTACATGTGGGGCGTGCTGAATTTCGATTTCGGCGTGCCTTATCAGAGCCCCGGCGAAACCGTCACCCAGCTGCTCTCCCGCGCCTGGGTCCCCAGCCTCGTGCTCGGCGGCCTGGGCGTGCTCATCGGCGCCCCGCTCGGCATCCTGCTGGGCATGGCCGCTGCGCTCAACCGCAATTCCTGGATCGATTACCTGGCCTCGACCTTGGCGACGCTGGGCCTCACCATTCCGGTCTTTGTCACCTCCATGCTGCTCATCCTTGTGTTTGCCGTCTGGCTCAACTGGCTGCCGGCCAGCGGCTGGGGCAAGCCCGAGCGCTGGATCCTGCCCGTAACCGCCTATGCGCTGATCCCGCTAGCCACCTATGCCCGCTACACCCGCTCGGCCATGCTCGATACGCTCAACCGCCCCTTCGTCACCGTGCTGCGTGCCAAGGGCCTTACCGAGCGCCGCATCGTCTTCCAGCATGTGCTGCGCAATTCGGCCATTCCCCTGGTCACGGTCTTTCTGCCCATGTTCATCGGCACAGCCACCGGCTCGATCTTCGTTGAAGCCATGTTCCGCGTGCCGGGCCTGGGCGCCTATTTCGTCTCCTCCATCGAGACGCGCGACTATCCGCTCGAAATGGCGCTGATGCTGATGATCACCTTCATGTACTGCATCGCCTATCTGCTCAGCGACATCGTCTATGCCCTGATCAATCCCCGGATCCGCGTCGGAGGCGGCCAATGACCCTGCCCGATATCGCCCCCCTCGCGCCCACGGCGCCCCAGGCCTATCGCCAGCGCAGCCCGATGTGGTTTGCCTGGCAGCGCTTCTCCGGCAACAAGGCCGCCATTGCCGCCGGCATCGTGCTGGCCATTCTCATCCTGATGGCCATCTTTGCTCCGCTGATCACGCCCGTGCCGCCCGAGGCCCAGCTCTTCCTCACCGAGTCGCTGGCCTTCCCCTCACCCCAGCACTGGTTCGGCATCGATAGCCTGGGCCGCGATTTCTACACCCGCATCGTCTATGGCGCCCGCATCTCGCTTAGCATCGGCTTTGCCGCTGCCCTCTTCAGCGTTGTCATCGGCATCCCGCTGGGCGCGCTGGCCGGCTATTATGGCGGCAAGGTCGATTGGATCATCATGCGCATCATCGAGCTGTTCTCGGTGGTGCCGCCCCTGCTGGCCGCCATGCTGCTGGGCGCTGTCACGCGCGGTGGCTATTTCACCATCATTCTCATCGCCGCGCTCTTTGGCTGGGTCCAGGTGTGCCTGCTCGTCCGCGCCCAGGTGAAAGCCTTCCGCGAGAAGGAATTCGTGCGCGCCGCCCATGCCCTGGGCGCCTCGCCCTGGTATGTCATCCGCCGGCATCTGATCCCCAATTCCATCAGCCCCATCATTGTCGGCTTCGTGCTGGCCATTCCCCTGGCCATGATGCTTGAAGCCAGCCTCAGCTTTCTGGGCATCGGCGTGCCGCCGCCCACACCCACCTGGGGCCAGATGATCAATGAGGGCATCGATTTCATGTTCTTTTACTGGCACCTGGCCGTGTTCCCCACGGCCGCCCTTGCCATCACCGTGCTGGCCACAACGCTCTTTGGCGATGGTCTGCGCGATGCCCTCGATCCGACCCTGAAAGGCCGCTGACGTGTCCGAAAATCTTGCCCGGCAATTCCTCCTCCGCGAGGATGTCGTCTTCCTCAATCACGGCTCGTTCGGCGCCTGCCCCCGCCCGGTCTTTGCCGCCTATCAGAACTGGCAGCTCGAGCTCGAAGGCCAGCCCGTCGAATTCCTCGGCCGCAAGCTCACCGAGCACATGCGCACCGCCCGCGTGGCCCTCGCCGCCGAGCTGGGCGCCTCGCCCGAAGATCTCGTTGGCCTCACCAATGCCACGCTCGGCCTCAACATCGTCGCCCAGTCGCTCGATCTCAAGCCGGGCGATCAGATCCTGACCACCGATCACGAGTATTCGGCATTGGAGAAGACCTGGGCTTATGTCGCCCGCCGCACCGGCGCCGAGATCGTCGTGGTCAAGGTGCCGATGCCGCTGCTGACCGAAGCCCAGTTCACCGACACCATCATCGCCGGCATGACCGAGCGCACCCGCGTGCTGTTCCTCAGCCACATTACCTCGCCCACCGCTCTGCTCTTCCCCATCGAGCGGTCCATCGCCGAAGCCCGCCGCCGCGGAATCTGGAGCGTCATCGACGGCGCCCATACCCCCGGCCATATCAAGCTCGACCTTGATGCCCTGGGCGCCGATTTCTATTCCGGAAATTGCCACAAGTGGATGATGGCCCCCAAGGGCTCGGCGTTTCTGCATGCCCGGCGCGAACTCCAGCCCCTGCTCAATCCCCTGGTCATCAGCCATGGCTGGACCGCCCAGTCCAAGGAGCCCGGCGCCAAGGGCGCCTTCGGCAATTCCCCCTTCGTCGACGAGATCGAGGTGCAGGGCACGCGCGATCCCTCCGCCTGGCTCACCGTCCCCGCCGCGCTCGCCTATCGCCACGACAATGATTGGGACGCCGTGGCCGCCTATTGCCACGCCCTGGCGCAGGACACCGCCCGCCGGCTCGGCGAACTCACCGGTCTCGCCCCGCTCAGCGCGCCCGAATTCTGTGCCCCCCAAATGGTGGCCATGCCGGTGCCCGAATGCGATGTCGATCAGCTCAAGATCGACCTCATCGACAAGTACAATATCGAGATCCCCGTGTTCAAATGGCAGGACATTTGCATCGTTCGAGTGTCGGTGCAGGGTTATAATTCTAAGCCGCAGATGGATCTGCTGATCGCGGCACTGACGCAACTGCTCGGCCTGAAAGCGGGTGCTGTTCGCCAGGCCTCATAGCCAAAGGCTGACAAATCACGCGAACTGTGATGTGTGTGGCCAACTAGACCCGCCGGGAGGAACAGGGCGTGAGACCGGACAGTGCGCTGGACTATTTGGAACCGCTCGAAACCCGTACGCGCGGGGTGGCGGTTCTGGATGCGCTTGCCGACATGGTCGAGCGTTCCGGCCTCAAGATCGGCGATCGCCTGCCGCCCGAAGTCTCGCTGGCCGCAACCTTGGGCGTTGGCCGCTCCACAATCCGCGAGGCCCTCAACCGCTGGGAGGGCCTGGGCATCATCCGCCGCCGCCGTGGCGACGGCACCTATCTATCGGCCCGCGTGCAGACCTCACGCGGTCTCGTCCCCACAATGGTGCGGCTTGAGGGCGAAGCGCTGCTGCGCCTTCTCGAAATCCGCCGCACCCTTGAAAACGATGTGGTGCGCAAGGCCACCATCAATGCCTCGCCCAAGCAGCGCCGGCAGATTTCCAGCCTCTGCAATATCCTGCTCATCGAGGTCAATGCCGGCCGCCCCTGGCGCAAGGCCGACCATGAGTTCCACGGCGCTATCTACGATGCCTCGGGCAACCCCATGTACGGACAGATCCTCGCCAATCTCGATCACGCGCTCGAACGTGGCACCGCATCGCCCTTCGGCGCCGACAATTTCGGCCTCGACTCTTTCCCCATCCACCGCGACCTCGCCGACGCCATCGTCGCCGCCGACCCGGTCCGGGCCACCGAGGTCATCAACGCCTTGCTCGACATCGTCGTCGACGAAGTCCAGGCCATCATCGACGGCAACAAGCTGAGCTGACGCTAAAGACTATTCAGTAGGGCACTGACCTGTCGATATTCAGCTCAGGCTGAGCCGAAAATGCCGGGTTTTGAGAGTGATGAGCGCCTTAAAGAAGGTCCGGTGGACCTTCTTTAGCGAAGAACGCCCGTAGAGCTACGCTCGCAGGGCTATGGCGCAGCGTACACCAGTACGTGAGCACCGGAAGCGCAGAAGCCCGGTATTTGCAGGCCAGCATCAGCCGATTTTCGACAGGTCAGAGCCAGCCGCTCAACTCGCGCCGCACCATCGCCTCGATCATGTCCATGCCGCCCGGGCTATCATTCAGGCACGGAATATAGGCAAACTTCTCGCCCCCGGCGTGCATGAAGCTTTCCTTGCCCTCCATGGCGATTTCTTCCAGCGTTTCGATACAGTCCGCCGCAAAGGCCGGCGCCAGGATCGCCACCTTGTTCTTGCCCATCCCCGGCAGCGCTTCGAGCGTCTTGTCGGTATAGGGCTCCAGCCACTTGGTGGGTCCAAAGCGGCTCTGGAAGGTCACCATCAGCTTTTCCTTGGGCCAGCCAAGGTATTCGCGCACCAGGCGCGTCGTCTTGTAGCACTGGCAGTGATAGACATCGCCGCGTTCCAGATAGGTCACCGGCATGCCGTGATAGCTGGTCAGCACCACATCGGGCTCGAAGTCCAGCGCCGCAACGCCGTCGCGGATCGAATTGCCGAGCGTCTCGATATATTTTGGGTCTTCGAAATAGGCCGGCACCGTGCGCACCGCCGGCTGGCGCCGCATGGTTTTGAGCACGTCAAAGGCCTTGTCATTAGCCGTGGCCGTCGTGGTCGCCGAATTCTGCGGATAGAGCGGCACCAGCAGGATCTTGGTGCAGCCGGCCGCCTGCATCTTTTCCAGCACGCTCTGCGTGGAGGGATTGCCATAGCGCATGGCAAAATCGACCATCACATTGTCATGCTCGGCCATGCGCTCGGCGAGCGCCGCGGTCTGCTTGCGGGTAATCACCAGCAGCGGGCTGGCATTGTGTTCCTTGTCCCAGATCGAGGCATAGGTGCGCCCGCTCTTTTGCGGCCG
Organism: Alphaproteobacteria bacterium; assembly: GCA_018820005.1. Lineage (GTDB taxonomy): Bacteria > Pseudomonadota > Alphaproteobacteria > Rhizobiales > Devosiaceae > Devosia. The sequence continues at coordinate 5,341 of JAHJOS010000487.1, forward strand.
CACCGACAGGATCACCAGGTTCAGCAGCGGCCACCACAGCCAGCGCGGCGTCTCGATCACGCGCTGATCGCTCAAAAATTCCTTGAGATAGCGGCGCACGCTCCAATAGTCCGTCGCGTCCGGCGTCCCCAGGTTGAGCAGCAGCACGCCGATTTTCTGCGGCAGGACGGGCGGATGGGCGGGAGGCAGGTGATCGGACATGGGCGCCTGTGGCTGTGGATTGCGGCTGGCGCGACCATAGCGGCTAAAACCAAACGATCAAGGCGGCGATGGGTCGCGCTGCGCCCGGTGATCCACTCAGAGGCTGGCAATCACCAGCAGCACGCCAAACATCAGCACCGCCACCGCCCCACCCAGTTCCAGCCACCACACGATGGCTCCGGTCACCGGGTTGTCGATGCCGCCGATACGCCTTGCTATACCCTTGGCCGTCACCGCCAGCGTCGCCAGCGCCGCCACGGTGATCGCCGTGCCAGCGCCCATCAGGAACACTGCGGCAATACCCGCCACCAGCAGCCCCTGCGACAGCGCGAACACCAGCACCACCAGCGCCCCCGAACAGGGTCGCAGCCCCACCGCCAGCACCACACCCAATTGCTCGCGCCAGTTCCCGCTCGTCGCAGCCGGCGTCACGATATGCACATGCCCCGCGTGGTCATGGTCGTGATGTTCATGATCATGGTGATCGTGGCTGTGGTCATGCGCCGCATGGTCATGCCCGTGATGGTCATGATGCCCATGATCGTTATCGTGATCATGTCCATGGTGATCGCGATCATGATCATGATCGTGATCATGCAGATGCGCCCGCGCCGTCTGCACCATGTCCGGCTTGTGCGCATGGCTGTGCCCCAGGCCAAACACCTTGCGCACGATCAGCCAGACGCCCAGCAGCGCCACCATGCCGTAGGACGCAATGCCGATCCAGTTGGCCGCATCGCCCATGGCATAGCTTGTCATGCCCAACAGCCCCGCCGCGATCAGCACGAACACAACCGCCACGCCCGACTGGATCATCGCCGAAATCACGCTGAGCAGCACCCCGCGGCGCAGCTGCGTCTCATTGGCCAGCACATAGGACGAGATCACCACCTTGCCATGCCCCGGCCCGGCGGCATGCAGAATGCCATAGATAAAGCTCAGCCCGCCCAGCACCCAGAACGCCGTCCAGTCGCTGCGCAGCGCATCCAGCGATTTGGTGATCGCGCCATAAAATTCCCGCTGCTGCGTCTGCAGCCAGCCAAAAAAGCCGGTGCGCGGCAGGTTGAGCCCCGGCTCCACAGGTGGGCCGCCGAAAGGCATGCTCGGCTTGGCCTGCGCCACACTCGTCGCGGCATCCAGCGCCGTCGTCGGCGCCGCTGCGGCTGGCGCGCCATCACAGCTCACCACGATCATGCCCTGCGTGCCGCGCATCGCCGCCGCCAGATCCGGCGGCAGCTCGGTCACATCGGCGCCCAGCGCATAGAGCCGCTTCTGCACGTCGTCGGACATTTCCTTGGGTGGTTCCAGCACCACGCCACATCCCGCCGGCGCATTGACCAGCGTCACATCGCTGGCATCGGCAAAACTGATTGCCACGTAATATTCCGGGTCATACACACCCAGCTCGAAGCGTTTGCCCAGCGTATGCGGCTGCTCGGTGGTCAACGAATAGCTCAGCGTCGTGTGCCCGTCGGCATAGACCATGCGCTGGTCACCCACCGGGTCAAACTTGAGCGGCGCGTCCATGTCGCCGGCGAATGTGTAATAGCCATAATCGGCCAGCCCGGCAGTATTCTCGTCAGCCAGGCTCTGCAGCTCCTCCGGCGTCGTCTCGCGATCGCCATTGGTGTCCAGCCCCTGGATCACCCAGGACGAGAACGCCGTGTCAAACGTCCAGTCGTGGTGCAGCCCCCACGACCGCGCCGCTGTCGTCAAAAGTGATGGTCACCTTGGCGTCGATGAAGATATGTGGATGCGCCAGCGCCGGCAGCGTCAGGCCAAGCAGAGTCACTGCAGCGCCGGCAAGCGACTTGCCCAGACCACGAAAACGCACGCTACACCCCTTGTTCAGCTGATCGGGTTCTGCTGGAACCAGTCCACCAGATGGTCGATCAACGCCCGCACCTTGCCCGCAAGATGACGCCTGTGCGGATAAACCGCCTGCAGCGTCTGTCCGGTGGGCATGAAGTCGGTCAGGACCGGCACGAGTTCACCCGACGCCACTTTCGGATCAGCGAGGTAGGACGGCATTGCGGCGAAGCCAAGGCCCATAATGGCCGCCTGGCGCGCCGCTAGCGGCGAATTGACGCGAACCGGCCCGCTCACTGGCACCGACACCGTCTTGCCACCCTCGATGAAGCGCCAGTTCGCCTGTCCCTGCAGGTTGGTATCGACGATGCAGGGAAGACTGCGAAGGTCCTCGGGATGCTTGGGGACCCCGGTTTTCGCCAGCAGACTCGGCGATCCGGCCATCACGATCTGCATATCGGCGATCTTGCGCGCGATCAGCGAGCTGTCCTGCATGGTCGAAATGCGCAGGGCCACGTCCACCCCCTCGTCCACGAGATCGACATAGCGATCTTCGAGGCGCAGATCGAGCGTCACCTTGGGAAATTTGATCAGGTAGGAAAAGATCGCTGGCGCCAGCGTGCTCTCTCGCCAAAATTGCGCGGCGCCGAGACCCGCAGCAGGCCGCGCGGCTCGGCAGTCTGATCGGTAATGGTGGCGTCCAGATCGTCCAGCTGCTGCATCAGCGCGCTGGCCTCGCGATAATAACCCTCGCCCGCCTCGGTCAGGCTCAGCTTGCGCGTCGTGCGGTTCATCAGCCGGACGCCTAGATAGTCTTCCAGATCCGTCACATATTTGCTGAGCAGCGCCTTCGAGCGGCCGTGCTGCCGTGCTGCAGCCGAAAACCCACCGGAATCAAAGACTTGGACGAATGCGCGGATGCGTGCGAGGTCTTGAGCCATGGCGTCCCGTTCACTGGATCAATGTAATGCACGCATAACTCATCTGTGATGGCCGAACAATAACGGGCCTTGGCCGTTCCACGATTAACGATAGACTGGAAAGCCCAATCGACGCGCACCCGGAGTTCGGACTATTTTCCCACCCATGTCCAGACCCTCATCCCGCTCCACTCTCTACCGGCTGATCGAAGCGGGCCAGCTTGCCCATCGCGCCCTGCTGCTGCCGCTGTCGGAGCGTGGGTTGGAACCGGGCGACGATGCCATCCTGTTTGAGCTGGGCCGCGCCGGCACCACCGAAATGGAACTGGCGGCCGAACTGGGACTGTCCGAAGTGGCCTTGACCGCGCGTCTCTCACGCCTGCTTGATCGGGGCCTTGTCACCCGCCAGGCCGTTGGCCCCGAACTGGCCGACGGCATCGCGCTTTCCGAGCGCGGCGTACGCATCCGCAACGGCCTTGCCGATCACTGGACCCAGCTCGAGGAGGCCCTGATGGGCGAACTCAAACCCAAGCAGCGTAAGAAGCTGGGCGAGCGCCTGAAACGCTTCGTGGACCTGCTCAGCTTCTGAACACCCCCTGCCCGGCCTATTCAGCTTCAGTTCAGGCACAATAGCGTCTTCTGCACCCATCGGCAGCAATGCCACACAGGTACAGGAGATCAACAATGGCTTTGAGCAAGACCCTCGTCGCAGGCGCCCTCGCAGCTGTCGCGCTTCTGGCGACCAGCGGGGCCGCCTTTGCCGCAACCGCCTATGCCACCAGCAATGTTAACGTTCGGTCCGGTCCGGGCACCCACTACCGCGCCGTCGACACGCTGACCCGCGGCGAACGCGTCGACGTTCAGCAGTGCCGCGGCAGCTGGTGCTATGTCGAAAAACGCGGCCCCGATGGCTGGGTTTCAGCCAATTACCTCTCACGGGGTGGCGACGGTGGCTGGCGCGATGACGACAACTGGGGCCGCCCCCCACACTGGAACCCAGGCCCGCAGCGCCCGCCACATTGGAACCCGCGGCCCTATCCGGTCTATCCCACCTACCCCACCCGTCCCGGCGGTAGCGTGTGTGTCAACGGCCCCAATGGCTACTTCTGCGTCGGCAACTAGCTGAGAGCAGAGCATCCTGTCAGCGCCGCCCTTTGGGGCGGCGTTTTTCTGCGCAGCCCGTCCATGGGCTACTGGACAAAGGTGATCCCTCTGCACCACTGGCGCGTAGCAAGCCTACCACCACGCCAGGAGCCACCGTCATGACCAAATATCTGATCCTTTACGGTGCCTGCGCGCTGATCTTCTTCCCGCTCGATTTTGTCTGGCTCTCCACCATGGGCAAGGGCTTCTACCAGCGCGAACTGGGTGACCTTCTCTTGCCCAATCCCAACCTGGTGATCGCCGGCCTCTTCTACCTCGCCTATCTCGTGGGCGTTGTCGCGCTCGTTGCCGCGCCGGCCGAAGGTGATGTGCTCAAGGCCCTGGCCTTCGGCGCCATCCTGGGCTTTGTCGCCTATGGCACCTACGACCTGACCAATCTGTCCACAGTCAAGGGCTTTACCCCCATGGTGGCCGCGGTGGATATGGCCTGGGGCACGTTCCTGACCGGCGTCAGCGCTGCGGGCGGCGTCTGGATCGCCCGCATGTTCGCCTGATCACTCGCGGCCCGGCAATAGCGGGCCATCGACAACCCGCACCCGTTTGATGCGTTCACGTGCCATCACGACCAGGCCCGCGCCCACCACAACGGCGGCGCCGGCCAGCGAGATCGGATCGATCCAGTCGCCAAACACCACCGCGCTGAGCACGATCGCCCAGGGCAGCGAAAAATAGTTGAATGGCTGCACGGTGCTCGCCGGCGCCATGGACAGTGCATAGATCATCACCCCATGCCCCAGGCACGTCGTCACCATCATGGTTGTCACCAGCAACACGTCGGTCCAGGCCATCGGTTGCCAGAAGAAAATGCCCACCGCGCTCGACAGCAGCACGCCGATGACGCCGCTGTAGGCCATGCTGGTGGCGGCACTATCGTGCTGGCTGACCTTGCGGGTAATCACGATATAGAGCGCGTAAAGCGCCGCCGAGGTGATGGCGAACCCGACACCCCAGTCAAGCGGCAGGCCGCCTGGTCGCACGATGATCATTGCGCCTATAAAGCCCACGCCCACCGCCGCAAACC
>JAHJOS010000488.1 GCA_018820005.1 Alphaproteobacteria bacterium
CCCTCGAACACCCAATAGCCAAACTCGCCGCGCACCGACAGGATCTCGCCGAAAAAGCCGCTGTCGCGCAGCATCTTGAGCTTCATCAGCCCGGGCAGGAACAGCTTGTCCTGCACCACGCCATGCTTGAGCCCGGAGGCGCGGGCGGTTTTGGCCAGGTTGACCGCGATCTCGAGGGAGTCCGAGGTCGGCTTTTCGCAATAGACATGCTTGCCGGCGGCCAGGGCCTTTTCGATCAGCGATGCGCGCATCAGCGTCGTGCCGGCGTCAAAGAACACCGTGTCCTCGGGATTGGCCAGCGCCGCATCCAGATCGCTGCTCCAGCGCTTGATGTCGTGCTTTTTGGCCAGGCGCTCGATCTTGTCCGCGTCGCGGCCCACGATGATGGGGTCCACCACCAGCCGGTCGCCATTGGCCAGCGCGATGCCGCCCTGGTCGCGGATCGCCAGGATCGAGCGCACCAAATGCTGATTATAGCCCATGCGCCCGGTCACCCCGTGCATGATCAGGCCAAGCCGCTTATCCGCCATTGCAATTCCTCCCAGACGCGCTCGCGTGTGTAACTGATTAGTTACTTACGTATCGCGCAGCCGTCCTGTCCGTCAAGCCACGTCGAAAAAAATCAGCCAACCTCTTGCTGGCCGCGACTCCTTCGCGGGCCGTGCGCCATAGAGACGGGCAGGCCAAGCTCACCAACCCGTTCTTTCCCAACCCGGCGGGGCTGTTATTTCTCCCGGGGGCGTGCTTTGATCTCCCCAGTAACATCGGCGGTAATAACAGTGTCAGAGCCTACCTCTTCTCCGGCGGCGGCCAAGCCCACCACCAAGGCTGCCCCGCCCCGGGCGAGGCGGACGCGCGACAGTGTCCGCACCAAGGCCGACATTCTGCTCGCGGGTCGCACCGAATTCGCCGAGCGTGGTTTTGAGGGCGCGCGCGTCGATGCCATTGCCGCGCTGGCCGGCGCCAACAAGCGCCTGCTCTACCATTATTTCGGCAACAAGGAGGAGCTCTACCGGGCCGTCCTGCTTGACGCCTATCAGGAGATCCGCCGCGGCGAACGCGCGTTGAGCCTGGATCAGTTCGGGCCGGTCGAAGCCATGGATCGCCTTGTGCGCTTTACCTTCCGGCACTTCCTGGCCAATCCCTGGTTTCCGCGCCTGCTCAACACCGAGAACATCGAAAACGCCCGTTTTCTCAAGTCGATGACCAATATCCAGGCGCTGCATTCGCCGCTGGTCGGGCAAATCACCACCATTGTCGAGCGCGGCGCCGATGCCGGCGTGTTCCGCCGCGATGTCGATCCGGTGCAGCTTTACATTTCCATCGCTGCGCTGGGCTTTTTCTATGTGTCCAATATGGCCACGCTCTCGGTGATCTTCGCCCGCGACCTCAGTGGCATCGACATGGTGCAGGAGCGCGAGGCCCAGGCAGTGCAGATGGTGCTCGATTATCTGCGCACGCGGCCGAGCTAGGGTTCGGATCGCCCGGCCAGGGCGGCGTGGGCGGCGCCTTCGAGCCAGCCGATCAGTTCCGCCACCCGCGGCTCGTCCATCCGCTCGTCCAGCACATAAAGCCCGACCAGGCTTTTCCGCGTCGGCTCGGTCACGTCAACGCGCTCGAGGCCGCGGCGGGCGAAGTCCTCGTCCATCACCGCCGTATGGTTGATCACCGCATCGGTGCGCGCCACATAGTCGACGCAGGCCGCCAGTGAATTGGAGGCGAAGGCGTATTTGCCCTGGTCAAAGCGCGCGCCCGCCGCCGTCGTGCGGCTCCAGGTTTCAAAAAAGCGCTCGTGCCGCACTTCGGGCAGCGCGCTGGTGACGGCCGGATAGGCTTCCACGTCCTCGATGCTGCGCGGCGCCTCCAGCAACGGATGCCCGGCCCGCACGAAATAGCCATGGTCCACCTGTGCCAGCGGTACGAAGCGTGCACCCGTGCTGCGGTTGAGCCCTTCGATCTCGTGGCCGACAAACACCGAGATATCCCCGCTCAGCAATTGGTCCATCAGGCGCAACTGGTTGCCCAGGCTGACATGCACCCGGGCATTGGCGAAGCTACGCGAGTAGTCCACCACCATGTCGCGGATGAACAGCGTCCACCACGAATAGCCGGTGCCGATATTCAGTCCCTGTTCGATCCGTCCCTGCTGCTGGGCAATGGACTTGATGGTATTGTCGTAAAGCCGCTGCATCAGTCGCCCGTTTTGATAGAGCGTCTCGCCATAGGCCGTCAGCGTCACCCCGCGCCCCGAGCGGGTCAGCAGGGGCACGCCCATGGTCTCTTCGAGCTTGCGCATGTTGAACGTCAGCGTGGGCTGGGTGATGAACAGCGTCGTCGCCGCGCCGCTGATCGTGCCCGCCTCGGCCACCGCCAAAAACTGTGTCAGCAGCTTGTCCATCGTGTCATCCATAGAGTTTATCTATATCTCGCACGATATTTCGTATTTTTCTTTTGGTCCAGACTGGTCCAAGCTCTCGGTTGAACGTCAATGATCGCCTGCCAAAGGCGACGAAGTGCGTTTGATCTGCAGGCCCGAAAGGGCCGTGCGATGGCGAGGAACCGGAGGACTGACAACCGCTGCAGGCACTGTGCGCTAGGACATTCGCGCCGTTTTCTATCTTCCATACAAGTAGATTGCGCCGCGCCAAATCTGTGTGCTATGTCGTAACCAGTCGGTTATTTGTATGGATTGCGATCTGAAAAAATCGCAAAAACAGCGAGCTTCTGCACTAGACTCCGCGGTGTGCTTGCAGGAATATGTAACCGATTAGTGACTTAGCGGCGGGAGGCTGCTGGTTTACAAGCATTCCGCAGGGCGGAATGTTCAAGTTCATGGGAGGAAGCCTTATGACTATCCGTATCGATCGCCGTCAGTTCCTGATGGGCAGCACTGCACTGGTCGCTGCTGGCGCCGCCGGTGTTGTGCCGGCCTGGGCACAGTCCGACAGCCTGCGCCTGCTGTTCTGGGGCGGCCAGGCCCGCGCCGACCGCACCTATGGTGTGACCGACCTTTTCACCAAGGACATGGGCACCGCCGTTGAAGGCGAGTTCCTGGCCTGGAACGATTACTGGCCCAAGCTGGCCACCCAGACTGCCGGCGGCAATGCCCCCGATGTCGTGCAGATGGATTATCGCTACATCGTTGAATACGCCAAGCGCAACGCCATCGCGCCGCTCGATGAATTCGTCGGTGGTGCGCTCAAGCTCGACACCTTCGACGCTGACCAGCTCGAAGGCGGCAAGGTCGATGGCAAGCTCTATGGCATCTCGCTGGGCGCCAACTCGGTGGCCATGCTGGTCAACACAGCAGCCTTTGAGGAAGCCGGTGTTGCCCTGCCGACCAATGACTGGACCTACGACACGCTGATGGAAATCGGCGAAGGTTTCAAAAAGGCCAATATCCGTGGCGGCATGAAGGCCATCATGGACGGCTCCTACTCCGAGCCGATGCTGCAGAACTGGCTCCGTCAGAAGGGCAAGGACCTCTACACCGCCGACGGCAAGCTGGCGTTTGACGAGGCCGATGCTGTGGAATGGTACACCATGTGGGCCAAGATCCGCGAAGCGGGCTATTGCGTGTCCGCCGAAGATCAGGCGCTCGATACCGGCCCGCTCGAAACCACCATGCTCGTGCTGGGCAAGGCGGCGCTGCTGCCCTCCAACTCCAACCAGCTGGTGGCCTTCCAGACCCTGATGCAGGACAAGCTGGGCATGAACGGCTTCCCGCGTGTTGCAGCCGGCGTTGGCGGCGGGCACTACCGCAAGCCTTCGATGTTCTTCTCGGTTGGCGGCACTTCCGCCAACAAGGAGAAGGCCGCCGAGTTCCTTAACTTCTTCATCTCCAATCCAGAAGCGGCCAAGATCCTGGGCGTCGAGCGCGGCATTCCCTGCCTGCCCGCCACTCGCGATGCCGTTGCTCCCACGCTCGACGAGCAGAGCCAGGTCGCACTGAACTTTGTGTCCAGCCTGGGCGATCTGCTCGGTGCCTTGCCGCCGCCGCCGCCAGCATCGGCCGGTGAAATCGACGCGTCCCTGATCCGTACCCTCGGCCAGGAAGTCGGTTTTGGCGCCAAGTCTCCCGAACAGGCCGGTGCTGAACTGATCAGCGGTGCCAACGACATCCTCAGCCGAGCTTAAGCCAATGACCGCGCGCTCCCTTCAATCGGGCGCTCCCGCAAGGGAGCGCGCGGCCAATCAATCTCGATGGTCCCGGATCTGGCACAATGATGCCCCGGGCTATCTCTTCCTGCTGCCCTGGCTGATCGGCTTTCTGGGTCTGACCATCGGTCCGATGGTCACCTCGCTCTATCTCAGCTTCACCGATTTCGATCTGCTGACCTCCCCCGATTGGGTGGGAGCCGACAATTACATCCGCATGTTCACCAATGACGCCAAATTCTGGACGTCCATGCGGGTCACAATGTTCTTCGTCATCTTCTCCGTGCCGCTCAAGCTGTGCTTCGCGCTGGCCGTGGCCATGCTGCTCAATCGTGGCATCAGGGGCCTGCCGCTCTATCGGGCGCTGTTCTATCTACCAAGCCTGCTGGGCGCATCGGTTGCCATTGCCATTCTTTGGCGCCAGATCTTTGCCGGCGACGGCCTCGTCAACAAGCTGCTCGCCATGATCGGCATTGCCGGTCCGAGCTGGATTTCCAATCCCAATACCTCGCTGTGGACCCTGATCATCCTCTCGATCTGGCAGTTCGGCTCGCCCATGATCATTTTCCTGGCCGGCCTGCGCCAGATTCCGCAGGAC
>JAHJOS010000489.1 GCA_018820005.1 Alphaproteobacteria bacterium
ATGGTCAGCTTCGGGCGCTGGCCGTTGCCCCAAAATGCACGTCGCCCGCAGTGATCGCGATGCGACGGTTGTCGTCGGCACGGACGATCAATCGTCCGGCGTCGTCGATGGTTTCAAAGATGCCGCGCAGAACGTCGCCATTCTGGTTGACCGCAACGGGCGCACCGATACCGGCAGCGGACGCACGCCAGCGTTGTAGTACCGCGCGGATGCCGCGGCCCTCGTCCCAGAGCCCGAACACATCCACCCAGGCGTCACTCAATGCCTCGAAGACGTCTGCGGCACTGCGGCTGACGCCCAACTGGGCCAAGCTTGTTGCCGGATAAGGCAAATCGGTCGGCGCGGCAACGACATTGACGCCAATGCCAATGGCGATGGCATGACGGCCATCATCGCGTTTGGTTGCTTCAAGCCCGATGCCAACAAGTTTTGCGCCATCAGCCAGCACGTCATTTGGCCATTTCAGCGCCACGCGGCTCCGTCCGTCGAGCCCATCGGCGCCATCGAGGCCGATTTTGACGGTTCCTGCAGGCAATATTGTATCGAGCGCCGCACCAATGGCGACGCCTGCCACAAAGCCAAGCGTTGCAGCCATTGCAGGGTCTGCATCTGGCACAATCAAAAGAGTGGCCGCCAGATTTCCCGGCGTATGCTGCCAAACCCTGCCGCGTCTGCCGCGACCAGCCGTTTGTTCTGTGGCAACGAACCAGATGCCACCAGGATCCCCGGATGCACCGGCAGCGACCGCCTCGGTGGTTGTCGAACCGACTGTGTCATAGGCGCGCAGCCGATAGCCGGCCGCGCGTGACTTGGGTCCGAGCGAAAAGCTCGTCACCTAGAACAGGCTTCCTGCGGCCGTGTGGGCCAGGCTGGCAAGCGGGCTGCCAACAGTGAAGTAGTAGGTGACGACGATAAACCCGCTGATGGCCATGATGATGTTCAGCTCGGCCGGTACAGCTTCAAATGTGCGGAAAGGTTCGTCGAAATACATCACCTTGATCACGCGCAGATAATAGAAGGCACTGATAGCCGAGGCCAGCACGCCAATCACCGCCAGCACATAGAGCTGGGCGTCGATGGCCGCCAGGAACACATGCCACTTGGCAAAGAACCCAGCCAGCGGCGGCATGCCGATCAGCGAGAACATCACGATTGCCATGATCGCCGCCACGAACGGGCGATGCTTTGCGGCACCAGCCAGATCATCGATGGTTTCGACATAGCCAGCGTCGGTACGCAGCGCCAGAATGCAGGCAAACAGCCCAACCGTCATGGTGACGTAGATGGCCATATAGATGGCGACGCCCTCGACACCGACCTGGGTGCCCGATGACAGACCGACAAGGGCAAAACCGACGTGACCGATCGAGGAATAGGCGATCAGGCGCTTGATCGACTTCTGAGCGATACCGGCAAAGGCAGCCAGCACCATGGAAGCAATCGACAGGAAAATGACGATCTGCTGCCAGTCATGGGTAATGCCCTGGAAGGTATCGGTCACCAGGCGCACCATCAGCGCCATGGCGGCAACTTTGGGTGCCGTGGCAAAGAACGCCGTCACCGGGGTGGGCGCACCTTCATAAACGTCGGGGGTCCACATGTGGAACGGCACGGCCGAAATCTTGAAAGCCACGCCGGCCAGCAGGAACACCACGCCAAAAATCAGGCCGATGGAACGCCCTTCCTGGGCGATCGCAACGATGATCTCCTGCAGATTGGTGTGGCCGGTAAAGCCATAGACCAGCGACGCACCATAGAGCAGCATGCCCGAGGACAGAGCACCAAGCACAAAGTACTTCAGACCCGCTTCGGTCGCCTTGCTGTCCTCACGCTTGATAGCGGCCAGCACATAGAGCGACAGCGACTGCAGCTCCAGCCCGACATAAAGGCTCATCAAATCGTTGGCCGACACCATCATCATCATGCCCAGCGTCGCCAGGACAACGAGCACAGCGTATTCATACTTATGCGTGCCGTTTTCCTCGGCCCGCGGCAGGGCCAGCAGCAGCGAGAATGCCGAACCGCCCAGCACCAGGGCCTTCATATAGCGGGCAAAGGCATCAGAGATGAACACGCCGTTGAACAGCACGCCATCCTGGGGTGCAAACAGCACCATGGCGGCCACAACCAGCAGGAGCAGCACCGCACTGTAGGAAACAAGCAGCGAACGCTCCTTGTTGACCACAACGCCCAGCATCAGCAACACCACGGCACCAACGGCCAGCAGCATTTCGGGATAAGCGGGAGCCAGGCTCGCGAAATCGATAACGTCTGAGTTCACGGGACTCTCCTAGTGGGCAGCAGGCGCGGCGGCGGGCTCTTCAGCCGCAGCAACCGGTTCAGCATGGGCAAGGGGCGCCTGCGCATCGGCAAGCGAAACCGCCGGGTCGACGCCAATGGCCGTGGCATAGTTGGTCACCAGCCTGTTCACAGCCGCCGCCGTCGTGTCGAGGATCGGCGCCGGATAGAAGCCGAAGACGATCGTCAGCACAATCAGGGGATAGAGCATCACCTTTTCGCGCAGGTTGAGATCGAGAATGGCCTTGAGGCTATCCTTGGTCAGCGCGCCAAAGATCACCCGGCGGTAGAGCCAGAGCGCATAGGCGGCCGAGAAGATCACACCGAAAGCCGCGCCGAACGCCACCCAAGTATTGACCTGGAAAACGCCGAGCATGGTGAGGAATTCACCGACAAAGCCCGACGTGCCCGGCAGGCCAACATTGGCCATAGTGAATACCATGAAGGCGAAGGCATAGCGCGGCATCCGCTCGACGAGACCGCCATAGGCTTCGATGTCACGGGTGTGCATGCGATCGTAGATCACGCCGACACACAGGAACAGCGCGCCCGACACGATTCCGTGGGAGATCATCTGGAACATCGCGCCCTGGATGCCCAGGGCATTGCCGGCAAAGATGCCCATGGTGACAAAGCCCATGTGCGCCACCGACGAATAGGCGATCAGCTTCTTGATATCGGTCTGCACCAGGGCAACCAGCGAGGTCACGATGATGGCGGCAACCGACAGGAAGAACACGATATTGGCAAACTGCAGCGACGCATCGGGGAACATCGAGATGCTGAAGCGCAGGAAGCCATAGCCGCCCAGCTTGAGCAGGATTGCCGCCAGGATCACCGAACCAGCGGTCGGCGCCTGCACGTGCGCTTCCGGCAGCCAGCGGTGGAACGGCCACATCGGCATCTTGACGGCCAGCGAGGCAAAGAACGCCCACCACAGCCACGGCTGCCAGGACTTGGGGAATTCATGGGCAAGCAGCTTGGTGATGTCGGTCGTGCCGCCATTCCAATACATGGCCATGATCGCCAGCAGCATCAGCACAGAGCCGATGAAGGTGTAAAAGAAGAACTTGTAGCTGGCCTGGATGCGGGCCGCGCCGCCCCAGATACCGATGATCAGGAACATCGGCAGCAGCGTGCCTTCGAAGAACACATAGAACATGGCCAGATCGAGCGTGGTGAAGACGCCGATCATTAGCGTCTCGAGCACCAGGAACACGAACATGTATTCCTTGACCCGCTGCGTCACCGACTCCCAGCTCGCCAGAATGGCGAATGGCATCAGCAGAGCGGTCAGCACCACAAACAGCACCGAGATGCCGTCAACGCCGACGCGATAACCAATGGAGTCGCCAATCCAGGGCAGGTTCACCACGAACTGGAAACCTGCATCGGAGGCATCAAAGGCCCGCCACATTGCCAGTGACAACACCAACACCACAGCAGTGACAATCAGTGCCGTCCAGCGGATGGCCGACAGTGCCGTCTTTGGCAGCAGCAGGACCCCGATGGCGCCCAGCATGGGCAACCAGGTCAGGACTGTAAGGATAGTATTCTCGAAGGTCATCAGATCAGTCCCCCGGCCGCAATAGCCCAGGTCAGCAGAGCCGCAATGCCGATCAGCATGGCGAATGCATAGTGATAAAGGTAGCCGGACTGGAGCTTGGACATCCAGGAGGTCACATTGAGCACCCGACGGCCGAGGCCACCGGTGATCTTGTCGTCAACCAGCCAGTCGTCAAAGCCCTTCCAGAAGGCACGACCGATCCACAGCGCAGGCCTCACAAAGATGAAGTCATACAGCTCGTCGAAGTACCACTTGTTGAGCAGGAACTTGTAGAGGCCAGGATTGGTGGCAGCGAGCTTGCCGGGAACGTCCGTACGGCGGATGTACATATACCAGGCGGCCACAAAGCCGATGATCATGGCAACCGTCGCACTCCACTTCGCCCAGAGCGGCACATGGTGCGCAGCCTCAATGATGTCATGATTCACAACCACCGAACCGGCGAAGAAGTGCTCAATGTGTTCCACATCGTGGAAGAACATGCCGTAGAACACCGCACCCGCCAGAACCGCGCCGGCGCCCAGCACATAGAGCGGCACCAACATCACATTGGGCGCCTCATGAGCATTGTCATAGGCTGCACCGTGATGGTCATGGCTGTGATCGTCATGGGCGGCATGGTCGTGATGATCATGCGCCGGCTCACGCGGCGTGCCGTGGAACGTCAGGTGGATCAGGCGCCACGAATAAAAGCTCGTGAACAGCGCCGCGATCACCAGCAGCCAGAAGGCGAACATGCCTGTGTTGCCGCCGACGGCATAGGCCGCCTCTATGATGGAGTCCTTGGAGAAGAAGCCGGCAAAGCCCAGCCATTCCGAACCCGGAATGCCCACACCGGTCAACGCCAGCGTGCCAATCAGCATCATCGCATAGGTGATCGGGATCTTCTTGCGGAGCCCGCCCATGTGCCGCATGTCCTGCTCATGGTGCATGGCATGGATCACCGCGCCGGCACCCAGGAACAGCAGGGCCTTGAAGAAGGCGTGCGTGAACAGGTGGAACACACCGGCCGAATAGGCCCCTGCCCCGAGCGCCACGAACATGTAGCCCAGCTGCGAACAGGTCGAGTAAGCGATCACGCGCTTGATGTCGTTCTGCACCAGACCCACGGTGGCGGCGAAGAACGCGGTGATGGCGCCAATAACCAGCACGAAGGTCATCGCCGTCGGCGAGGTCTCGAACAGCGGCGACAGACGCGCCACCATGAACACACCGGCGGTCACCATGGTTGCCGCATGGATCAGCGCCGAAACGGGCGTCGGGCCTTCCATGGCGTCGGGCAACCAGGTGTGCAGCAGGAACTGCGCCGACTTGCCCATGGCGCCCATGAACAGAAGCAGACAGACCGCGGTCAAGGCATGGGCCTTGTCGAGTTGCATGCCGAACAGGGTGATGACCGTCTCGCCGGCTTCCGCGCCCTCGACGGGAAGAAAATCCCTGGCGCCGGCAAAAATGGCGTCCAACGAGATCGACCCGAACAGCACGAACAGACCAAAGACACCGAGCAGGAACCCGAAATCGCCGACGCGGTTGACGATGAACGCTTTCATCGCCGCCGCATTGGCCGACGGCTTCTTGTACCAGAAGCCGATCAGCAGATAGGACGCCAGGCCCACGCCTTCCCAGCCAAAGAACATCTGCAGCAGATTGTCCGACGTCACCAGCATCAGCATGGCGAATGTGAATAGCGACAGATAGGCGAAGAACCGCGGCCGGTGCGGGTCATGGTGCATGTAGCCGATCGAATAGACATGGACCAGACAGGACACAGTGTTGACCACCACCAGCATGACCGCGGTCAGCGTGTCGATGCGCAAGGACCAGTCTACGCTGAACGAGCCGGAATCAATCCAGCGCATCAGCGGGATGCGGACCGTCTCGGCCTCACCCATGGCAATGGTAAAAAACGCCACCCAGGACAACAGCGCGGCAACGATCAGGAACATCGTCGTCACATATTCGGACGCCTTGGCGCCGATGGCGCGGCCGCCAAAACCTGCGATGAGGGCGCCGATCAGCGGCAGGAAGACGATAGCTTGGTACATGGCTCTCTCAGCCCTTCATCATGTTGACGTCTTCCACGGCGATGGAGCCGCGGTTCCTGTAAGAGACGACGAGAATGGCCAGCCCGATCGCCGCTTCCGCCGCGGCAACTGTCAGGATCAGCAGGGCGAACACCTGCCCGACGATGTCATTGAGGTGCATCGAGAAGGCCACCATGTTGAGATTGACGGCAAGCAGGATGAGCTCGATCGACATCAGGATGACGATCACGTTCTTGCGGTTCAGGAAAATCCCGAAAATGCCGAGCGTGAACAAGATCGCGCTGACAGTCAGGTAATGGGAGAGTCCGATTTCCATTCGCTTGTTCCTTCACGTCGCCGCGTTCAAATGCCCTGACCGGGCTTGACCTTGAC
>JAHJOS010000490.1 GCA_018820005.1 Alphaproteobacteria bacterium
AGATCGATGATGCCGCGCTTCAGGTCGCGCCACAGCGATGGTCCGTCTTCCGGCATGGCCGTCGCGACGGCGGCGGCGATCTGGTCGATATGCGGGTTTTCGTCGAGCAGCGTCGTCGACACTTTCCACAGCACCGAAAATCGCGGGTTGTAGAGCGTCAGCCGGCCATTGGTGCCGAACACTGCCACGCCTTCCGACAGCGCATTGAGCGTCGAGCGCTGCACATCGGTCAGTGCCTTGTTCAGGCTCTTGAGCTGCAACTGGTCGGTGATGTCCTCGAACACATAGATCACCCCGCCATTGGGGCCGGCCGGAGCCGCGATCACCTGCACCGTGCGGCCGTCGGGCAGGTGCCAGGGGTCGCTCTCGCGTGGCTTGCTCAAGGCGTAGCTGGTCAGGTGCCGGGCGCGCCATGCCTGGTAGTCGGGTTCGTTCGGCAGCTTGCCGTCGGTCCGCAGCTTGTCGAGGATGGCGCGTTCGTCCATCCCCAGCCGCAGCCAGTTGGGGTCGAGCCCCCACAATGCGCAATAGGCGCTGTTGTACTGCACCAGCTCGCGATTGCCATTGAAGATGGCGATGGGCGTCGCCAGGGCGTCGATCACCGACGACAGATGGCTGAGATTGGCGTCGCGGGCCTCGCGGGCGCGATCCTTGCGGGGCCGCAGGAAGCCTGCTGTCCCGTCATTGATATGGAACTGCACCAGTTCGTAGGTGCCGGTCTCGGGCAACACGATGGTGGCCGGCTGTGGCCGCGTTCCGGCCGGGGCGGCAAGCAACTGCTTTTGTGCGGCCTGCAGGTCATGCAGTTCGGCCGGCTGCGCATCCGAGCTGCGCTTGCCCAGCGTCCGCGCCAGCTCGTGATAGGCGGCATTGGCAAAGACCAGCTTCTGCGCGCCATTGCGCAGGAACGCCCGAACACCGAGGGCGGCCAGAACGGTCTTGGCCACGGCAAAGTCGGCGCTTGCCTTGCGGGAGTCGAGCTCCGGGTCGACAGGGATCTGCTGTGCCGCGCGGCGCAGCTTCAGCGCCGTCCCGCTGCCCAGCACCCAGCCCGAGGCACGGATCAGCATGTTGTCGCGGGTGCGCAGCGACAGGTCAAAGCCGCGCCCATGCACTTTCAGTGCCTCCAGCGCGTGGGCCAGAGCATCGGCCTCTTCGTCGCGCAGCCAGAGATCGAATTCCAGCACCGCCTCGGGGCGTCGCCCCGGGGGGAGGATGATCGACGTCTGACCCAGAAATTTTGGCCCGCCGGTGTTCTCGGTCCAGAGCACGGTGACTTCACCGGTGCCTGACAGCAGGGCCTCGTATTCATCGACCAGTGCCCGAAGCGAGGCGATTTGCTGGTTGGACTGGCGCTTGTCCTGCTTGGCGTCCTTGAGCAGCCGGCGCACCAGCGTCATGGCCAGAAGCGCAAACGCACCCGCACCCAACGCAATGGTCAGCGGCATGGCGCCTGAAAGAACGCCGGTGCTGAAGCCCTGGCTTTGCGCCTGCGCGAGAGCCGGACTGGCACTCAGGAGGGCCAGGACGGACGCGGACAGACCCGCGAATCCCCAACCATTCCGGATTGTCTCCGGCTTCATGCATTGCCTCATTCTAAGAACCGCCGCCAATGCACCGATCGCGATTGATCGATGCTACGCTTACTCGTACGCGAGGCTGGCCGTCACGCGCATGCGCGCCGAATCGCCAGCGCCGCCAACGTTTCCGCCAGCGACTACGTCCTGCAGCCTGAGCCCCCAGACCACCGAATCACTGCAAGATAGCGGTCCGGGGAATCGCGAAAAAGAGTCTTTGGGGGTGTGGACAGCGGGCAAAATGCCCATAAAGGCCATTGACCGCGGTCCGAACAGTGAACGCTTCGTTAACGCCCGCGTCCGATCACAAGATTCTTTAGCAAAAACAAAGAGCCCTACCCGCGCACGGATAGGGCCCTAAAAGCCACAGACGGCGATAATCTTAGTAGCGGTACTCGCCCGACTTGAACGGGCCGGCCTGGCTGACGCCGATATAGTCGGCCTGCTTCTGGGTCAGCTTGGTCAGCTTGGCGCCCAGCTTGGCCAGATGCAGTTCGGCAACCTTCTCGTCCAGATGCTTGGGCAGCACGTG
>JAHJOS010000491.1 GCA_018820005.1 Alphaproteobacteria bacterium
GGGGGCGCAGATTGTTCCCGGGCGGCGTGGAAAAAAAGCGGTCTGCGGTTGGATACGCAGCGGCAGACCCTGTCTATGGCTCTGAATTGAAAGGGATTTATCCGCCGGAAGGTGCCTGGATATCGGCGTGCATTTCTTGCCATCGGCGATGTCTCGCGCCTTGCCGCAGACGGTACAGACGGGCCGCGGGGCGGTGCGCCAGACTATCTGGTGTCCCGCTTCCAGCGACCGCCAGCAACGGCCTTGCCTCAGCAAGTCCTTGTCCTCGCCACAAAATAAACCACTATCGCCTCTACCAATATCAAGGAAAGCAATCCGGCTTCCTGCTGATTGCAGATCACCTGAAGATATCCCGCAAGGCGCCCGGGCTTATTTGCCAAGACGCGGCCGGCGAGACCTGGAACAGGAGACCGACATGCCCCAGTGGATCACCAGTACTCAGAAACTGACGACAACTGCCCCCGCCTGGCGCGGGATCGGCCCGACGTCGCAGGTTTGCGACGATGATCTGTCGACGCAGCCAGAAAGCGGTGACGTCAATCCGGCCAAGGCCGCCGGCCAGCGCCGTGGCGAAGAGATTGTCGGCTACATTCCGGCCCTGCGCATCTTTGCCCGCTCGCTCTGCCGCAACCAGGTCGAGGCAGATGATCTGGTGCAGGAGACGCTGCTGCGCGCCATCGAGAGCGCCGACCAGTTCGAAGCCGGCACCAATCTGCGGGCCTGGCTCTTCACCATCATGCGCAACCGCTTCTGCACCAACTGGACCAAGCGCGTGCGTGAGCCCACCGGTGAAAAGGACTGCATCTCGGTGGAGCCGCAGGCCAGTGCCGAGACGCAGACCTGGCATTTGCGCCTGCGCGAGATGGAAGCGGCCATGGCCGATCTGCCCAGCCAGTACCGCGAAGCCCTGATGCTGGTTGCCGTGCTGGGCGAGAGCTATATCGAGGCGGCACAGATCCTGGGCTGCGACATCGGCACTATCAAGAGCCGGGTCAACCGGGGCCGTGCCGCACTGCGCGACACGCTCGATCAGGGCTGATCGCAGCAATTTTCGGGGTTATTGCAGGCGCCGGCGCTGAGATGCGCAGGCGCCTTTTTCCTGTCCTAGTGGGTGCCGCGCCGGGTCTTTGGCGGACGCTGCGCATTGGCAGCGGGCGTTTCAATCACTTCGCCGAGCGCCAGCGCCAGAATCCTCAGCCGCTCAGGCACGGGCTCGGCTGCAGCGGCGGCCATGATGTCGCGCGCCTTGGCACTGATATCGGCGCCCGTGGACGCCTCTGGCTTGGAGAGATCGAGCGCATCTGGCGGCGTTGGCTTCCCGTTGCGATCCATTGGAGCTACCGGTCTTGGCTAATAAGTTCCGTGATCATACACCTTTTGGCTCGCAGATGCGAGGCCTGAGGGGAATGCGCCTGCTGCACGGCCGGTGACGGCATGCCCCACGGGATAGAAAGACGGCGCGGACCGGCCGCGCCGCCAGGCTAACATGCCGCCGGATTACCGACTTGGCAGCGGGGCGCTTAGTCCTTGTGCTCGGGCATGTCCTCGAGCTGCTTTTTGGTCCAGCTGGTCGCGCCATGGACCTCGCCCTTTTCGTCGCGCATCAGGCGGACCTGGTCGGCATTGATCAGCACAGGCTTGGCGCCCAGGCCGAGAAAGCCGCCGACATCGACGACGATATCGGTGCGATTGGCCGACTGATGCACATGAGAGATGGTGCCCACCTTGTGGTCGTCGGCGCCATAGATCGGGGCGTCGGCGAGAACGGCCTGGTTGATGTCCTGACGCGGCAGAAGCGTGTGGGTGCTGTGATCCATGATGTCCTCCTTTGGGTTTGACATATGTCCCCCTGCAAAGGGGGGCGATGAAAGTGCCGGGGCGCGTGGGGACCAGAGCGGTCCGCCGGTGTCGTCGCCGTGCAGTCGATGCGCGAGCATCGCAGTGCGGGCGTCAGCGTGTCTGGCGCGGCGGCATCTTCATTGGGTCAACCGGTGAGCGCGCCATTTGTTCCGAAGTTTTTTGCCTGTTTTCTGGAATGGAGCGCGGCGGGCGAGGCGGCAAGCTTCGCCACATAAACGGCTCTTGTCAGCGCCGACCCTTTGAAAGGGTGTGTCCGGTGTCAGGCGAAACGATCTGAATGACTGAGGCCGTGGACCATGTCTGCCGCCGGGTCAGCAATAGACCCCATATCTGGCATTCACGCCCCGAAGGCAGGCCTCTCCGCGCTACGAGAAACACATCGCCCGCCACGATATGAAACCCGGCCTTCAATAAATGGGCAAACATTCGATTAATTTCGAAGCCCAAATGCCCAAACTGAAACGTCACTTTTATTTAATTCCACGTCGGTATTTTACTAATCGGTGAGAGAACACCTCCTGGGCAAGGACTTTGATGGACATGCCGATGAAGTCAGAAATTGAGAAAGCGCTTGCTCGGGACGGGCTGGCTTTCCCGCCGCTGCTCGAGACGTCCTACGAGTTGGAGACGCGTCCCCGACGCGTGAAGCGCATTCGCGTTGGGATGGTGAGGCTGGCCGTCGTCTATAATCTGTTCCTCATTCCGGACTGGATCCTTGTTCCAGATCTGTTCCCGGTCTCGATCGCCTTGCATCTGTTGGTCGTGACACCCTGGATATTCCTGACCGGCTGGCTCACCACTGAAGAGACAAGCAAGTGGCGCCGCGAAGGTCTTGCAGCAACCTTGCCGATCGTCATAGTGCTGCAGATCCTTGTGAGCTTCGTATTCACGAAGGCGCCTGACGCGGCGCACTATCAGTACTTTGTCCTGCTCGTGGTTCTATACACCAACACGATCCAGCGATTGCCGTTCAGGCTCGCGGTTCTGACCTCGGGCATCATTGTGGGGCTCCACACTATTGCTGTCGGATTGGCTGGCCACATGTCCGCGGCAACCAGCGCCGTGGCAGTGACAACCCTGGCGGCTTCGGCCTATTTGACCTTGACCAGCGCCTATTACCTCGAGCTCGACAGACGTCGCGGCTTTTTGCACGTACTCCGTGATCGGCTGTTGCACACAGACACTGAAAATGCCTCCAAACACGATCCGCTGACGGGCCTGGCGAACCGACGGTACCTCGACCAGAGACTCCAACAATTGTGGGATCAGGCTGGATCAACCATGACCATCGGCATCGCAATGATCGATGTCGACTGGTTCAAACTCTACAATGATCGATACGGACACGTTGCCGGTGACACGGCACTTAAGCGCGTCGCATCCTGTGTCCAGTCCGAGCTTCGCGGCGATGATGACCTGGCCGTTCGCTTTGGCGGTGAAGAGATTCTAGTGCTGCTGCCAGCGATCTCGCAGGCGGACGCGACGCGCTTTGCGGAGCGCCTTCGCCGTGAAATTGAGGGCCTCCGCATCCCGCACGAGGCCCTCGGGCCGACAAAAGTGGTGAGCGTTAGCATCGGCTTTGCCGTTGGATCGACTGCATCGGCCAGCTCCGGCCAACTGATCGATGCGGCTGATCGGGCGCTGTACGAGGCCAAGCAGAACGGACGGAACGCGATCTGGCCGCCCTTGCTGCGCACCCAGCCTGCTCGGGCGACACGGCGCAAAGGCTGAGTTTCGGCATCAACGACGCACAACAACGCCCAAACCCGGTGCGGCGCCCGACTGCCTTGGAAGACCCCTTATTGTTTGACGGCCAGCGCCTTGGGCGCCGCCGCTCGGCAATGGTGCTGTTGAAGGCTTTCACAACCGTGCCGAAAACGGCCACCCGATTGCTGTCCGGCCATCCGGCAGGTCCCTCAGAGTCTATTGTTCGAACAAGATTGCATCAAACAAGGGCGGGTGCGCATTGCCTGTTCGCGGCGGCAGCCATTTCGACAAGCCTTTCAAACCTTGCGCACGGCTCGCAAATGAGGTACGTACCTCAGATCATTATCACGGTTCGCGGGGGACCTATCGTGCAGCACTATCGCATTGATCCCGAACACACGATCACGGACGAGCAGGCACTGCGCGACCTGTTCCCACCCACACATGATATGGCCATCAGCAAGATCCAGGCCACGCTCGATCAGCATGCCCAGGCCTTTATCGGGCGCGCGCCCTTTGTCTGCATCGGCACACAGAACCGCGATGGCAAAGCCGATGTCAGCCCGCGCGGCGATCCCAAGGGCTTCGTGCGCATTCTTGATCAGCAGACGCTGGCCATCCCCGATCGCCCCGGCAACAACCGCCTCGACAGCCTGAGCAATCTCATTGCCAATCCCGCCATTGGCCTGCTGTTCATCGTCCCGGGCTTTGACGATACCCTGCGGGTCAGCGGCCATGCCAGCGTGGTCACCGATCCCGACCTGCTGGCCACCATGGTAGTCAACGACCGCCTGCCCACGCTTGCCATTGTGGTGAAGGTGCACACCGTTTTCATGCATTGCGCCAAGGCCTTCCGGCGCTCCCATTTGTGGGAACCCGAGTATTTTCAGGATCGCCGCGAGATGGCGTCGCTGTCAAAGATCATCCTCGATCAGACCACCGGCGCACCAAGTGATGTCGGTGAGATGGCCAGGATCGATGACGATCTCGAGGTCGAATACACC
>JAHJOS010000492.1 GCA_018820005.1 Alphaproteobacteria bacterium
ATTCATGACCACCAGCCGATCAGCAAGGGTCATGGCTTCGAGCTAATCATGGGTCACATAGACGCTGGTCGTCTTGAGCGAGCGCTGCAGGCGGCGGATTTCAATGCGCATCTGGCCGCGCAGCTTGGCGTCGAGGTTGCTGAGCGGCTCGTCAAACAGGAATGCCTTGGGCTTGCGGACAATGGCCCGACCCATGGCGACGCGCTGGCGCTGCCCACCTGATAGCTGGCGCGGCGTACGCTCGAGAAACGGTGTTATTTCGAGAATGCGCGCGGCCTCGGCTACGCGCGCATCAATCTCCGCCTTTGGGGTACGGCGGTTTTTCAGACCATATTCGAGGTTTCCGCGCACCGTCATGTGTGGATAGAGCGCGTAGTTCTGGAACACCATGGCGATGTCGCGCTCGGCGGGTTCCTTCTTGTTGACGACCGCGCCGTCGATGGAAATGGTCCCATCGGTGATGGTCTCGAGGCCCGCGATCATGCGCAACAGCGTGGACTTGCCACAGCCCGAGGGGCCCACCAGCACGACCAGTTCGCCATCAGCGATCTGCAGATCGACGCCATGCACGACGGCGACGCCACCGGGATAGGTTTTCTTGACGCCTTTGAGGTCGATGCTAGCCATTGTTATTTCTCCGTTTCGACCAGGCCCTTGACGAACAGGCGCTGCATAAAGATCACGATGAGGACGGGCGGCAGCATGGCCAGCACAACGGCCGCCATGATGAGATTCCATTGCGGTTCGCCGTCGCCATTGGACGCCGCCATCCGCTTCACGCCCATCATCAGGGTGTAATATTTGGGGTCCGTGGTCACCAGCATGGGCCACAGGTACTGGATCCAGCCATAAATGAAGAGGATGACGCTGAGCGCGGCGATATTGGTGCGGCTGAGCGGCAGCAGGATATCGCGGAAGAACTTGATCGGCCCGGCGCCATCGACGCGCGCCGCTTCCATCAGTTCATCAGGGACGGTCATGAAGAACTGTCGAAACAGGAAGGTGGCGGTCGCAGAAGCGATCAGCGGAATGGTGAGGCCTGCATAGGAGTTCAGCATGCCCAGATCAGCCACAACCTTGAAGGTTGGAATGATGCGCACTTCGACGGGCAGCATCAGGGTGATGAAGATCAGCCAGAATACCAGCTGCCGGCCTGGAAAGCGGAAATAGACGATGGCATAGGCCGAAATGATCGAGATCGCGATCTTGCCCACAGTGATGATCACCGCCATCAGCAGCGAATTCCAGGTCATCAGCCAAAACGGGGCGACGCCGCGTCGCTCCACGGTCACCACCGAGACGATGTTGTTGATGAGCTCGCCGCCGGGCAGCATGGGCATGGCGCCCGAGGACAGCGCGAGCGGCCCATGGGTCGCGGCGATGACGGCGATATAGACCGGGAAGGCGACGATCAGCACACCCACTATCAAAATGAGATGGGTAATGACGTTGAGAAGGGGACGGTTTTCGACCATGGCCGGGTTCCTAGTACTGCACCCGACGTTCCACATAGCGGAACTGGATGATGGTGAGGCCGATGACGAACAACATCAGAACGACTGACTGGGCCGATGACGAGCCGATGTTGAGGCCGATGTAGCCGTCCGAATAGACCTTGTAGACCAGGGTATTGGTGGCTTGGTTGGGACCACCGGCAGTGGTCGCATCGACGATGCCGAAGGTGTCGAACATGGTGTAGTTGAGGTTGACGATCATCAAGAAAAAGGTGGTCGGCGAGAGCAGCGGGAAGACGATGGTCCAAAACCGCTTCCAGGGCCCGGCGCTGTCGATTGCGGCTGCTTCGCTGAGCGATTGTGGCACCGACTGAAGGCCTGCGAGGAAGAACAGGAAGTTGTAAGAGATCTGCTTCCAGCTCGCCGCGATGATGATCAGGATCATTGCCTGGTTGCCGTTGAGCTGGTGGTTCCAGTCGACGCCGAAATAGCTCAGCACATAGGGCAGGATGCCGGT
The DNA here is from genome assembly GCA_018820005.1 of Alphaproteobacteria bacterium. Classification (GTDB taxonomy): domain Bacteria; phylum Pseudomonadota; class Alphaproteobacteria; order Rhizobiales; family Devosiaceae; genus Devosia. The sequence continues at coordinate 1,972 of JAHJOS010000492.1, forward strand.
GCTGGAATTGAAGATGAACCACCACAGAATGCCCGCCACGACGGGCGACACGGCATAAGGCCAAAGCAGCATGGTGGAATAGGCCGTGCCGCTGCGGATCAGCCGATTGACGCAGGCCGCAAGGATCAGCGCCAGGCCCATCGAGATAATGGTGACGGCCAGGGCAAACACCGCCGTGCGGCCGATGGCGGCCAGATAGTCAGGATCGGCAAACAGGCGGCTATAGTGCAGCAGGCCGACGAACGTGGTGGAGAGGCCAAACGGGTCTTCGCGCTCGAAAGATGACTTCACCGCTTGGCCCGCGGGCCAGATGAAGAAAATCAATGTGATGATGAGCTGCGGCGCGACCAGTATGTAAGGAAGCGGCGAATTGGGGAACGTGGTGCGTTTGGTTTCCATGGCCTTGGTCCGCTGAAGTCTGCCGGGAAGAGCCGCGGCCGAGGAGATGCAGGCAGACAGGGGCGACCGCGGCCGCCCCTGCTGTGATTGCGACGACTACTTGTTGGTCGCTTCGAACTCGCGCAGCATTTCGTTGCCACGGGTTACGACGGTGTCCAGAGCTTCCTGGGCGGTCTTGTCACCGGCCAGCAGCGCCTGGAATTCCTGATCGATCACGTCGCGGATCTGGGTGTAGTTGCCGAAGCGCAGACCCTTGGAATTGGCCGTCGGTGCGTTCAGCGTGATCTGCTTGATGGCAACGTCCGAACCGGGGTTGGCTTCGTAGTAGCCCTGGGACTGGCCCAGTTCATAGGCAGCCTTGGTGATCGGCAGATAGCCCGAGAACTGGTGCCAATCGGCCTGAACTTCAGCCGAGGAGAGATAGGTGAAGAAGTCAGCGACGCCCTTGTATTCGGCTTCGTCGTGGCCCTGCAGCACCCAGAGGGTGGCACCACCGATGATCGAATTCTGCGGCGCGCCTTCGGTGCCTTCATAGTAAGGCAGCATGCCATAGCCGACTTCGAAGTCAGCCGAGTTCTGGATCACGCCGGCACGCGAGGCCGAGGAGTTCATGTAGATGGCGCATTCCTGGGTATAGAACTTGGCCGGAGCATCAGCACCGCCGCCGGGACCGCCGTACTGGAACAGACCGGAGTCCTGCCAGGTCTTGAGGTTACCCCAGTGCTTGGCCTGCAGCGGACCATTGAAGGTCAGTTCGGTGTCCAGACCACCAAAGCCATTTTCCTTGGTGCCGATCTGAAGATTGTGCCAGGCCGAGAAATTCTCGAGCTGTGCCCAGGAGATCCAACCGGACGTGAAACCGCACGGGGCAGCGCCTGTTTCCATGATCTTTTTGGAGAAGGCTTCTAGTTCTTCCCAGGTCTTGGGCGCAACTTCGGGGTCAAGGCCGGCCTTCGCAAACACGTCCTTGTTATAATACAGGATCGGGGTCGAGGAGTTGAACGGCATCGAGAGCATGTTGCCATCGGTGTCGGTGTAGTAGCCGACCACGGCAGGCAGGAAACCCGATGGGTCAAAGGCTTCGCCCATATCGGCCATAAGCTTGTAGACGGGATAGACGGCGCCCTTGGCGGCCATCATCGTGCCGGTGCCAACTTCAAACACCTGAACGATGTCGGGCTGCTCGCCAGCGCGGAACGCGGCGATCGCGGCGGTCATGGTCTCTGTATACGAGCCTTTGTACACCGGCGTGACGTGATACTCGGTCTGGCTATCATTGTAGGTGGCGACGATTTCTTCGAGCTTTTCGCCGAGTTCGCCGCCCATGGCGTGCCACCAGGTCACTTCGGTCTGGGCGAAGGCTGTGGACGAGGTCAGGGCGAGCGCAAGTGCAGCAAGGGAAAGGCGAACCATAAGGTCTCTCCTACATGACGGGAAAAATGTCAGCAGGTATGCAGCCCCGCTGGCTCGTCTGAGGCGAGCGGGGGCTGACTAACAACGCTGATTGACCGTCCGGTGACAGTTACAAGACGGTTGCATGACAAGACGCAGCCGGCCTTGGCAGCGTCTGTCATGGCGACGTCACGAACACAGTCTCCTATTGGCGCATCACCTCACACATATAATGGAGTGCTCCATGTCCGGCATTGTCGCGACCGGCCTCAACACCGGCTCTGATGACGGCGAACTCTTCAGCCTTGAGGCAGATCTGCGCCGCCTCGCCAATATCGGCGTGGACACCGTCGAACTTGGCCTGACCAGCATCGACCTGATCTCGGGCGGGCGCATCCTGCCCGAGCGGCTCGAGCGCCTGGTGGCCATTACCAGCCAGTTCGATTTCCGCTACACCGTGCATGGCCTGGTCTCATCCAACTTCATGGACCCCGAGACCCTGCCCTTCCAGCTGGCCGCCGCCAAGGCGTTGGTGCAAGTGTGTGACCGCATCGACGCGCGGATCCTGGTACAGCACAGCGGCGCCCTGCGCGCCGACCAGATCGCCGATCGCGCCCATGCCGATCAGCGCGAGCGCGATGCACTGACGGAGCTGGCTGAGTTTGCGCGCCCCTATTGCGTGCGGCTTGCGCTGGAAAACATCTTCACTACGGAGCCGGGCCAGTATCGCCAGACACCGGCCGAAGTGGCCGAGACGGTCAAGGCCGTGAACCACCCCAATGTAGTGGCGCTGATCGACTTCAGCCACGCCTATATCGAGAGCACCTATAAGGGGCTCGACTTCCGCGCCCAGATCGCCGCGATGGCGCCGGTGGCTGGCCACCTGCATGTTCATGACAGCTTCGGGCGTCCGCAAGGCTTCTACAAGGCCTACTTCCCGCAAGAAAACACGGCCATGGGCATCGGCGATCTACATATGCCGCTGGGCTGGGGCGATATCGACTGGGACGCCATCTTTGCCGATCTCACTGTACTGCCCGGCACCGTGATGATGATGGAAATCGGTCACCGACACCGCAGCGAACAGCCCGAAAGCCTGCGCCGC
>JAHJOS010000493.1 GCA_018820005.1 Alphaproteobacteria bacterium
CGCTGGGTGGTTTATGCCAAGGCGCCCTTTGCCGGGCCAGAGGCGGTGCTTGCCTATCTCTCCCGCTATACCCATCGGGTCGCCATCTCGAACAGCCGCCTTATCGCCTTCGACCAGACCGGTGTCACCTTTCGCTACAAAGACTATCGCCGCGGCGGCCCCGACCGACAGCAGGTCATGACCCTTGCCGCCGCCGAGTTCATCCGTCGCTTCCTGCTCCACACACTGCCGCGCGGCTTCCACCGCATCCGGCACTACGGCCTGCTTGCCAGCTCGGCCCGCAAGAACTGCCTCGCCCAGGCCCGTGAGTTGCTCAAAGTCGCGCCGACGCCGGACGAACCGGCGGCCCAAGAGCCCGCCGACCAGCGTCTGCCATGCCCGTGCTGTGGTGGCACCATGGTAATCATCGAGACCTTCGCCACCGGGTGCCGGCCGCGCGCACCACCTGCGGCAAAGCCCTCAAACCGGGAGACCGTCCATGACCCGGCATGACCAACTTGTTCAAACGGCCGCGCCACGTCACCGGCCGATGGGATGGTTCGCGCCCAGCGTCGCAGCGACTGCCGTCATGCACGCCGATCTCGTCAAAACCGCCGATGCCGATGCTCGAACGCAGCCCGGTCGACGTCTACTTGGTGGGCTCGCAACGCCATACGCCCCAGATATTGGCACCCACCCAACCGCACCAAAACAGCAAAGCCCATAGCGCAAAGCGTGCGGACCACGGGTTCCTGCATGGGTGGCTTTGCGACGCCAAGCGGCATCCCAAACCCTTCAACATTCCGGCCGTTCAGCGCTCTCCGACCAAATCCCAAAAGCCGACATGCCCATCGGCGAGGGGGGACGGCCAATCTGGGGTGGTTTGCTGACAGTCGGCTTTCGATACGTGAAGTTCAAGAAGCAGACACCGCTACCTCTGCGGAATAGAATCGCCGAAACTGTACTTACGTGTGAGATATGCCGACTATCCATAGGGGGCGCGGATGTCGGGATCAGCAGGTGAACCAACTGCAATCTTTATCGAGATGCTACCGGATCTGGCTAGCCGCCTAAAACGGATTCGAAACTATGACACGCTCGTTCAACAAATTTCTGACGATACATACGCCCCGTTGGGCAGTGCTCTATCCGACGTTGAATGGTATTCCCTGTGCGCAGTGGTCAAGACGAGTTCCAACATCCTGGCCTTCTGCCAATTGATCGAGGCTCGCAATATTATAGCATCCGAAGTCACCCTCCGCTCTCAGCTAGACACCGCGATGAGGCTTTTCGGATTGTCCCTGGTAGATGATATCGAGGCGGCCGGCACCATGCTGATGAGCGGACAAAACTATTCAGCCCTATGCCATGGGGGCAACCCAAAGCTGCCTTTGCGAGATTGGTATCTCCGTGACCAGCTATCTCTGCGCTACCCTTGGCTCAAGCAGACTTATCAAGATGCTTGCGAAAGCGTGCATCTGACGGCCGACGCGATAAAGCGCAAGCTGAAGTTCCTGAATGGCCGTATCTTTTTTAACCTCAGCGGTCTTGATCACCAAAGTGTCGAAGAAGCCTCTTACTATCACTTAGCGGATACGTTTTTCATATCTTTGGAAATGACGGTCGAACTCTTACGCGAGTTTCTCGCCACTAGGCCACAGCCGACTGAACGCGCGGCCCTAATGCTGGGCTGACGCAGGAGCGGGCTTCTCAATTGTCGACCGCAATCGAGAACCTAAGAATAGGCCGCCAATGACCGCAGCCGAATCGGTTGCCGACCGTAGCTTCGCGGTGGGATGGAAAGTGTAAGGTTTAGACCAGCAGCGGGCCAGATCTGACATCGTCTAGGGCATACATTGCTAGGTTTGAACACCGGACGGGATTGTAGACTCTTTGCCCAACACGAGCCTGGTAACGAGGGCCACATGTAATGAAGAAACGGGAGAAGGCTGTTGGTCGGTGCCTGTTAACTGGCGTGGAGGGACCGCTTGTTAAATCTCATATCATTCCAAGGTTCTTGGCTGACAAGGCGCTCGGTCAAGCTCATCGTATACAGTTCGGGGAGGACGGACGGCCCCAACTCCTTTTCAATAGCTGGGCAGATAACACAATCGTAGTCGCACAGGGTGAAAAGTGGTTGGCGGACATAGACACCACCGCGGCGACACTATTTCGTCGCCTAGGCTTGTCGTGGCGACACTTCCCGCTAACTGGCGACGCCAAGCGTGCGCAAATCGGCGCATTCGACAGCGAGTTGATTACGATCACTGTGGCGGTCGAAGATGCCGCTGCGCTTCGGTTGTTTTTCTTAAGCGTATTGTGGCGTTGCGCGGTCAGTTCGAGGGTGGAGTTCGCGGAGATATTTCTTAGCGAAACCGCCATTCAGCAGCTCGGGAGGATCATTCTCGGAATTGAACAGCCCAGCGACTCCGATTTTCCAAGCGTATTAGTGCTTCTCACTTCACAGGGAGAGCCTCAAGTTCATGCGCCGATGGCGCAGTCCATCGACATGAATACCTTGGGATTTGACCTTCCGAATGTGCCAATATTTCGTTTCTTCTTCGACGGCTTAATTGTTCATATGGGGCGGCAGCTCAATGACAATAGCCTGCTGGAAGCATGGGGCCCAAGAGTGGTTGGCAGCAAGCCCGAACTGGTACTTATCGCACGATCGTATGACGGCTCGTCCCAAGAGATCAATTTGGACCATCTCAAACGGACGTTGTTCGACGACCATCCAGAACAAGCAATGCGTATTTATCGGAAATTATGGGAAATGGACGCACGTGATCGAAAGGCGAAATAGCAGTTCCCGCAGTTTCATTGACCAAGTTCTCGAGGGCAGGGAGCAATGGGGACCCAATAGCAGCTTTATGGCGCCGATCAGATCGAACCGATCGTCCGCGATGGGGTCGCAACCGGTCGATACGCGGTCGGTGCATCTCAACCGCAGACAGGCTGTCCGGCTTGTTGGTGGCCCAAACAATCGTGACGTATGAGCGGCAAGAAAAGGGAAGAGGCGCAGCCGGGGGACTGCGCCTCTGGGAGAGGTCGGGTCTGTTCTGGAGCCGACCCGGGCCGATCTTCTGATTGGCCGGGGAGCCACCGGGCACCATTGGGGGAATGTGCACGGCGGAAAGGGGAAGCCTAGAAGGGCAGGATGGCGTCGAGCACCTGCTGGCCGTAGCGCGGCTGCTGCACATCGGTGATCTGGCCGCGGCCGCCATAGGCAATGCGCGCTTCGGCGATCTTGGCCGAGGGGATGGTGTTGTTGGCCTGGATGTCGGAGGGGCGAATGATACCGGCGACAACCAGATCGCGGACTTCGAAATTCACGCGCACTTCCTGATGGCCCTCGATGACGAGATTGCCATTAGGCAGCACCTGGGTAACGACGGCAGCGACCGAGGTCTGCAGGCTTTCCGACCGGTTGACCGAGCCCTTGCCGGTATTGGCCAGGCCCGAATTGAAGTCGACGGCCTTGGTGGTGTCGACCGTCCCCAGCGAGGCGGTATCGACTGCAGCGCCCAGGATGCCGCCCATGCCGGCGGTGTTTGTCGAATTGCGGCTCGACTGGGTGTTGTTGGCGATCTTGGCGCTGTCATTGACAGTAACGATGACAGTCAGGATGTCGCCGATGTGGTGGGCGCGCTCGTCCTTGAAGAAGCCCTTGGCCGAGGTGCGGTAGAGCGAATTGGCCTGGTAGGTATCGGCGATGGCGGCGGGCATGGGCATGTTGACGGGCTGGTAGCCGGCAGTCGTGGTGGGGTCGACAATCGGGCTCAGTGCCGGGGCATTGCCAACATTGGCCAGTCGATCGACGGTCTGGCAGCCGGCCAGGGCGGCGGTGAACATCAGGAGGGCGGTGATCTTGAAGATGTGCATGATGGTGTTTCCTGAAGTCTTTCAGAGGCCAGCGAGGGTGAGCGCAGCAGGGGTTACTTCCACAGCGCCGGCGGCGATTGCGGTGGCGCTGATGACGCGCCGGGACATGAGATTGAGCACCTGCAGCGGTGCGCCGATGGTGGCGCTGGTGACGGCCTGACCCTTGACGGTCAGCGTCATGGGGCCGCTGCGGAAGTAGATGGTGACCAGATCATTCTTGGCCACGGTAAAGGGGACAGCCACGTCGCTGGGCTTGAGCATCATGCCCTCGCGGCTCTGGCGGGTGAGGGCCTTGCCCACGATCTGGTCGAGCTGGGCGACGCCGGTGCTTTCAGCATAGCGCAGGGGAATGGGGCGCAGCACCACGTCGGCGGCGGTCAGCACGGTGCCGGCGGCAAAGCTGCCGGTAAGATGGGGGGCGTCGATCATCAGCTCGATCGTGCCCGAGACGTCGATGGGATTGTCCTGGCCGGCAATGGCGATGCGAGCCGAAAAGGCGCCGGTGCCGGGCAGGTAGCGCAGGCTGATGACGGTCGCGGGCTGCTCGACGTTCTCGGCGTTGATGGTCTTGATGGGGGTGGTGAACATGGTGTTGGCACTCATGCCGGCCGTCAGAATGCCGCGGCTCACCAGATCGGCATTGATCAGGTCGGCCAGTGCAGTCTCATCGACAATGGCGGCGGCGCGGCGGACGTTGACGGCATCAAGGCCGCGGGCGTCAAAGCCGCCCAGGCCGATGCGGGCTGCCGCGGACTGGATATCGGCCAGGCTCACCGTGCCGGTCGTGCCGGGCTTGGGGGCGCGGAACAGGGCGTCTTCGGCCGACAGGCCTGCGTCGTCGAACATATCGCCGACAGTGACGACGGCGGCGTTGACGATGATGTCGCCCTTGAGGGCAGGAGCGGCCAGGGCGGCGCTTGCGAGCAGCACGGAAGCGATGGCGGCGATAGCGGATCGAAGGATCATACTGGCTCTCCCTTAACGCAGCTGGCTGGTGGACTGCATCATCTGATCGGCACCTGAAATAACGCGGGCGTTCATTTCATAGGCGCGCTGAGCAGCGATCAGATCGGCGATTTCGGTCACCGAATTGACGTTGGACATTTCCAGATAGCCCTGCAGCAGATTGCCGGTGCCATCGGTGCTGGGGACGCTGACCTGGGCGGGGCCGCTGGCGGGCGTATCCATGAACAGATTGTCGCCCAGTGATTCCAGGCCCGCCTTGTTGACGAAGCGGGCGAGCTGGAGCTGACCGATCTGGGTGGGGGTGGAGTCCGTGCCCACATAGGCCGACACCATGCCGTCCTGCGAAATGGCAACGGAATTGGCATCGCCGGGAATGGAAATGCCGGGATCGATGGCGTAGCCACTCGAATTGACAAGATTGCCATCCGCCGAACGCTGGAACGAGCCATCGCGGGTGTAGGCAGTGCGGCCATCAGGCAGCTGCACCATAAAGAAGCCTTCGCCGCGAATGGCGACGTCGAGTTCGCCTTCGGTCATGTTGACGCTACCCTGGCTCATCACGCGCGGGGTGGAGACGGTACGCACACCCGAACCGATTTCGAGGCCGGCTGGAACAGTGGTGCCCTGGGCCGACGTTTGCGAACCCGCACGAGTCATCTGCTGATAGAGCAGATCCTCGAACTCGGCGCGCTGGCGCTTGTAGCCCGTGGTGCGCATGTTGGCGATGTTGTTGGAGATGACTTCGACGTTGCGTTCCTGGGCGCTCATGCCGGTGGATGCGATATAGAGAGCTTTCATGGCGGATCCTCAGGTCAGGCGTTGGCGTCGCCCAGACGCTGGATGGCCGAGCGGCGCAGCTCGTCCTGGCGTTGGGTCATGGAGGCCATCGATTCATAGGCGCGGGTGACACGGATCAGTTCGGCCACCTCGGTTACGCCGGACACATTGGACTTCTCGATGAAGCCCTGCATGGCCCGGGTCTTGGTGGCGGCCACCGGCGTGCCACCGGCGTAAAGGTTGTTGCCCTCGCGGGTGAGGGCCTGGGGATTGGCAAATTCAACAAGGCGCAGCTTGCCCTTGGCACCGGCGCTGGAACTGACCGAGCCGTCGGACCCGATCTGGATGCCGGTTTCGGTGGGGCCGAAGGTGATGGGGCCGCCCTGGCCAAGCACGGGATTGCCGTTCAGATCAACCAGCGTGCCGGCAGAACTGAGCTGGAAGGCACCCGATTTGGTGTAGCGGTCGCCGCCGGGTGTCTGCACGGCGAAAAAGCCGTCGCCATTGAGGGCAACATCGAGCTCGTTGCCGGTCTGAACCATGGCGCCGCCGGACATGTCGTGGATGGTGGCCCAGTCCTGCACGTAATACAGCGGCTGATCGGGGGTCTTGAAATCGTTATCGCGGGCGACCGGCATCTTGAACTGTTCGAACAGGATATTCTCAGCCTTGAAGCCAGTGGTGTTGATGTTGGCCATATTATTGGCCACCACGTCCATCTGTCGCTGCAGCGCCATTTGCCGGCTCAGGCTAATAAGTTGCGCATTTTCGATCATTGCTGATCCCCGGTGTTAACGTCCCCGAGACCGCCAACTTCCCCAAGCGGTGGCCTCGCCATTTACCTTGCAGAAACCATGCCATGTCGAAAAATTTAATCAAATCATATGGATAGGTGTATCTTGGGGTGAATGTTGCTCGGCTATAGCGGAGCTGCCCGGCAAAACTTACCCGGCAATTTGTGCCGCATGGGGTGGTTTTGTAACCAATCGTTAACCATCAGGCGCTTAGCTGGGTGCAGAGCCGGAATCGCCCGGAAAACCTTGGGTTTGGCAGGTACGCTATGGCCGCTGACGCGGAAATCGAAGAAGGCGCGGCCCCCAAGAAGGGGATCCCCAAGCTGTTCATCATCATCGGCGCGGCAGCAATTGTCGTTCTGCTGGGCGGCGCGGGCCTGTTCTTCTTTATGTCTTCCGGGTCGTCTGACGCTGCCAGCGGTGACCATGCGGCTGCCGAGGGAGATCATGCCGCCGCGGGTGGCGAGCATGGCGGCACGGTGGCAGCTGCGCACACCTTCATCTTCAATCTGCCCCCTATGGTCATCAATCTCAACAATGAGGTCGATGGTCCGGCGTTCATGAAGCTGACCGTGGCGCTCGAAGTGGCCAATGAAGAAATGATGCTGGAAATCCAGCCGCAGCTCGCCAAGGTCGTGGACGCGTTCCAAGTTTATCTGCGCGAGCTGCGCAAGTCGGACCTGGAGGGGTCTGCGGGCATCTATCGTCTCAAGGAAGAGCTGCTGCGGCGCGTGAACGTATCGATCTACCCCTCAAAGGTGCAGTCGGTGCTGTTCAAGGAACTGCTGGTACAGTAATGGCGCAGCCAACCGATCAGGACAAATTGAGCGAGGAATGGGGTCTGGATGACTCCATCGTGCCGCTCGACATGGACCTGGAGCAGACAGAAGAAGAAAAAGCCGCTGAGGCCACCGCCGAATGGGCGGCGATGCTGGAAGGCAATAGCGACGGGGCCGAGGGCGGTCCGGATCGCGTGCTCAACCAGGATGAAATCGACAGCCTGCTGGGCTTTGACGCCAGCGTGGGCAGCAATGTCGAACTGACGGGCGTTCAGGCGCTGATCAATTCGGCGCTGGTCAGCTACGAACGCCTGCCGATGCTGGAAATCGTGTTCGATCGCCTGGTGCGGCTGACCACGACGAGCCTGCGCAACTTCACCAGCGACAATGTGGAAGTGACGCTGGATTCCATCTCGTCGGTGCGGTTCGGAGACTACGTCAACTCCATCCCGCTGCCGGCAATCCTGTCGGTCATCAAGGCGGAAGAATGGGAGAACTACGGCCTGCTGACCGTCGACTCCAGCCTGATCTATTCGATGATCGACGTGCTGCTGGGCGGACGCCGGATTGGCGGCAATATCCGGGTTGAGGGTCGTCCCTATACGACCATCGAGCTGGCGCTGGCGCGGCGGATGATCGAGGTGATCCTGGAAGACACCCATCGCGCCTTCGAGCCAGTGACGCAGGTCAATTTCAAGCTTGAGCGCATGGAGACCAATCCACGCTTTGCCGCGATCTCGCGGCCGGGCAATGCCGCCATTCTGATCGAATTGCGCATCGAGATGGACGACCGCGGCGGCAAGGTCGAAATCCTGCTGCCCTATTCGACCATCGAGCCAATCCGTGAACAATTGCTGCAGATGTTCATGGGTGAAAAGTTTGGCCGCGACCCGATCTGGGAAGGCCATCTGGCAACCGAAATCTATGCGGCGGATGTGACGATCGAGGCCATTCTGCATGAGCAGGAACTGCCGCTGTCGCGCATGCTGGCGATGAAGGCCGGTGACACGGTGATGTTCGAGCGCTCCCCTGGCGATCCCGTGCGGTTGCGCTGCGGCGGGGTCGAGCTGACGGACGCCATCATGGGCCATATCGGCAACCACGTATCGGTGCGTGTAACGCGCCCCCTTAACCCGCCCAAGGTGACTATGGAAGCCTTTGAGGCGATTGACGAAGCAGCGGAAGGACGATGATGTTCGGTTTACCCTTGGGTCTTTTCGTGGAAAGTGCGGTCTCGGTGCTGTTGGCGCTGACGATCGGATATTGCGTGGTGCTCAACCAGCGCCTGAAGCGCCTGCATGCCGACAAGGACGAGTTGCGCCAGATGGTGGCCGACCTGGTGGGAGCGACCAATCTGGCCAACCAGGCGATCAGGGAGCTCAAGCAGACGGCCGTCGAGGCCGATCTGGCGCTGAACGCGCGGCTTGAGGAAGCCGAACGTTTTGGCATCGAGCTGGCCAACCATGTCAGCGCGGGCACCTCGCTGATGGAACGCATCGCCAAGATTACCAGCGTGGCCCGCCACAGCCAGGCCATCGAGCCGGTGGAACAGCCCAACAAGGTGCAATCGGCGCTTGAACAGCTGCAGACACGCGTTCGCACCAGAGGGGCCGCTGCGTGACCAATATCCGCCTCCTGCCGGTTGTCGTGCTGGCAATCGCTGCGCTGCTGGTGTTCAAGACCATTGGTCTTGTCACCAATGGCAGCTACGTGCTGACTGGCGTGGGGCAGGCCATTGCATCGGGCGCGGCTCCGGCCGGCGGTGGCGAAGGCGGTGCAGCGCCGGGCGAGGGCGGCGATGCTACGATGACCATGCCGTCCGACCACACCATAGTGGATACTGCACCAACGGCGGCCGATCCGTCACCAACTTTGGCGCCTGCCGCCGCGGAAGGCGGTGGACATGCGCCAGCGGCAGCGGCAGCGGAACACACTGCTGCGCCCGCCGACGAGGCCGCTGCTGCGGCCGACGCCGGCCATGCTGCAGCAACAGGGACCGGCACCTATTGCGTGGACTCCAATGCGACCATCAATCCCGACGGCACAGTCGTCATGAATGGCGTTGCTGCTGAAGGCGGCGACAGCGCAGCAGCACCGGCAGGTGATGCTGCTGCGGCCGAAGGACATGGGGCGCCGGCGGCAGATGGCGCCGCGGCAGCCGTTCCGGCTGATACTTCTGCCAATTTCGCTGCATCGGTCGAAAACTGCCTGCCGTCGGGCGATGCCGTGCCGATGATGATCGACGGCAAGGGCGGTGCAGTGCCGCTGGTCAGCACCGACGGCGGGTCGGCGACCGAGAAACTGCTGCTGGAACGTCTGGCAGCGCGGCGCGTCGAGCTGCAGAAATACGAAGACGACCTGGCTCTGCGCTCGCAGATCGTTGATGCCGCCGAAAAGCGCATCGAGGAACGCAGTGCGACGCTGTCCGCGCTCGAGACACAGATTTCGACGCTGGTCGACCAGCGCACCGAAATGGAGTCGGGGCAATTTGCCGGCATCGTGGCGATGTATGAGACCATGAAGCCAAAGGATGCCGCCAATATCTTCAACAACCTGGACATGGATGTGTTGTTGCGCGTGGCCAAGACCATGAGCCCGCGCAAGATGGCGCCCATTCTAGCCGTGATGGATACGCAACGGGCGCAGGAGTTGACTGTAAAAATGGCCAATCTGGCCGATCAGCCTGCCACCGAAATGACGCCTGCCGATCTGGCGGCGCTGCCGCAGATCGTTGGACAGTAACGCTTTGCCCTGCAGGGTAAGGCGCCGTTAAGCCAAAGCCGAGTAGGGTGCACAAAGAGTAGTATTGTGTAACCAGTGCGCACTGCGGCCAGAATAGGCTGGTCGGTTCGCACGATGCGTCGGGCGGGCAGAAGCCGGTGAGGACTGCGATACAAGCAGGCTGGGTCGGGGTCAGAAGGACCCTGGCGGTTTGGGCCGCGCTTGCCGCGCTGTGCCTGGCCATGTGCAGCCTGGTCGTGCCCGCATATGCCGAAGATCAAGCCCAGATTCTGACCACACAGGAAGATGGCTACGGGCGGATAATCCTGAGCTTTCCTGGTCGCGAGACCCTGCCACCCTATGATCTGCGCGTTGAAAATGGGGTGTTGTCGCTGGTATTCCAGGACAAGATCTCGGTCATTCTGCCAGACGTCAGTGTCACCATGCCTGACTATCTTTCGGCCGCTCGCGTCGATCCCGACGGCAAGGGCCTGCGCATGGGTTTGCGGTCGTCTTTCGGCTATAATCACATTGATGCCGGCGAAAAGCTCTTCATCGACTTGTTGCCGCCCAGCTGGACGGGAGCGCCACCGCCCCTGCCGCAGGCGGTGATCGATGATCTGGCTGAACGCGCAAGGCTGGCGGCGATCCGCGCCGAGCAGGAGCGCAAGGCAGCTGGTGTGCGCGATCTCAATCCGCAGGCCAGCGTCCGCATCGGGCGCAATCCGACATTTCTGCGCGTCCAGTTCGACTGGAACGTGCCCACCACGGGAGAATTCGCCCAGGATGGTGATCTTGGCATGATCGCCTTTGAATGGCCGGTGGGCATCGACCTGCGCGAACTTGCGGTCGACCTGCCGCCGGAAATCCTCAAGGTCGAGACATCGGTTAGCCCGGACGCGTCCATTGTCAGCCTGCAGCTGGCGAAGGGCATCAAGCCGCGGTTCTACGAAAACTCGCCGCGCCAATACATCATGGACATCGATATCAAGGGTATCGGGCTACCCAGCTTTGACGCGGCCACACTGGCTGACGGCGTTGCCAAGCCGGAAGAGCAGAGCCAGGGCAGCGAGCCCACTGTTGACATGCTGCGCCAGCAATCTGCTGCCAAGACGGTAACGCCCTTTGTCAGTGTGATCGGCTCTACCGTGCGAGTGGTGTTCCCGTTTGAACAGGACACCCCGGCCGCTGTGTTCCGTCGTGGCGATACGGTCTGGATGATGTTTGACACGGTTTCAGGGATTGCGCCGCCGCAGCAATCCAAGGACCTCGATTCTGTTACCAATGACTTCGGCGTGGTTGCATCGGGCGATACACAGGTCGTGCGGGTGGAACTGTCCAAGGATCGTCTGGCGACACTAGGCTCGGAGGGCATGGCGTGGGTGTTGTCGCTGGGCGATATCATGCTGACTCCAACCGAACCGATCAGCCTGACCCGGCAGCGCGATATCGAGGGAAATCTCGAAATGGTGGCCGATGTCGCCCGGCCGGGTAGGGTGCACGATTTCCGGGACCCCAATGTGGGCGACCTGCTCACCGTAGTTACCGCCTACCCGCCGGCGCGGGGCGTGATGCGGTCGCTGGACTATGTCGATTTCTCCGCCCTGCGCAGCGTGCATGGTCTGGTAATCAAGCCCAAGTCGCCCGACGTAACGGTTGCGCTGGCCAACAATGATGCGATCATTTCGCAGCAGGGTGGCCTGACGGTTTCTGCATCGGATGGGCCGCGTCCTGCGGGGGCGGGGGGCACAGAGACCATGCGTTCCAGCTTTGTCGATCTCGGACGTCTTGAGCAGCCGGACTTCGGCGTGTTCGCGACCGAGAAAGAGAACCTTGAGGCCGGCGCTGCGGCCGCGGAGGGCAAGGCGCGCGACAAGGCGCGGCTGGACCTGGCGCAATATTATGTGGCCAACCGTTTCGCGCAGGAAGCCATCGGTGTCCTCAAAGTGCTCGACGGGGATCTCAAATCTCCCGACCTGACGCGTCAGGTTCGCATGACGCGGGCCATTGCCGACACCATGGCCGCCCGGCCGGCAGACGCGCTGCAGATACTGAATTCATCGGCCATGGGCCAGGAAATCGATGCGCTGGTATGGCGGACGATCGCGCGCGCCGACGCCTATGACTACAAAGGTGCCAAGGCCGATGCGACACAGGCCCAGTCGATTATTGACAGCTATCCGGTTTGGGTGCGCAACCAGTTCTTCTTCGCGGCTATCCGCTCGGCACTGGAATCGGATGATCCCAGCATGGCCGAAAAGCTGCTTGATCGGATCGACTTTACGACGCTGAGCATCGAGGATACGAGCCTTTACCATCTGTTCTCGGGTTGGATAGACGAGGCCAGTGGCCGTACCAGCGAAGCCATCGACACCTATGGTCAGGTGATCGCTGCCGATGTTCGTCCGACACGGGCTGAGGCCATCTACCGCACGCTCAGGCTGCTCGACAAGGACGGCAAGCTCAATCTGGGCAAAGCGGCGGAGACGCTGTCGGCGGAATCGCTGCTGTGGCGCGGCAATCCGCTCGAGGCGGACATGCAGAAGCTGCTGGCGGAGCTTTATTTCCGCAATGGCGATTATCGGTCGGGTTTTGAGACCGTCAAGCAGGCGGTGGCGAACTATCCCGAAAGCCCGCCGATCAACAGCCTGCGCGACGAGGCCCAGGCCATGTTCAGTGAATTGTTTCTCAATGGCGTGGCAGACTCGCTGGCGCCGGTGGATGCGCTGGGGCTCTATTATGACTTCCGCCAGTTGACGCCCCCGGGCGCGCGTGGCGACGAGATGATCCGCAATCTGGCGCGGCGCCTTGTGCGGGTGGATCTTTTGTCACAGGCCGCTGATCTGCTCAAATACCAGCTCGACAACCGCCTGCGCGGTGTCGCCAAGACGCAGATCGCAGCCGACCTGGCCGTGATCTATCTGGCCGATCGCAAGCCGCAGGAAGCCCTGCGCGTGCTCAATGCCACCCGGCTGCCCGATATTCCGGAGTCGCTGGCGCGGCAGCGCAAGATTCTGGAGGCACGGGCCTTGATCGACGGCGGGCGCGATGCGCTGGCGCTGGACATGCTCAAGGACATGGATGGGCGCGATGCCGATCTGCTGCGCATTGACGCGCACTGGAAGGCCCATCGCTACAGCCAGGCCGGGGAGATGATCGAAGCGATGCTCAGCGACCCGCAGACGCCAACGCCTTTGAGCCAGCTGTCGCGCATGCAGGTGATCAAGGCCGCCGTCGGCTATGTGATGGCCAATGACACGATGGGGCTGGCGCGGCTACGCTCGAAGTTCGGCGATGCCATGGTCACGGCGCCCGAGTGGCCGATGTTTGATCTGGTGACGGGCAATATCGAGATCACCAGCACGGCGTTCAAAACGGTGGCCGCCCAGGTATCGGGTGTGGACGGGATCAGCGCGTTCCTGTCGTCCTACCGCGACACCTATGGCCCCGACGGGGCACTGGCGCCGCTCGCGGCGTCGGACGCCTCGAACGGCTAGCTGCTGACGAAACTTCGCACCAGCGAGCCGGCAACCAGATACCAGCCGTCGACCAGCACGAAAAATATCAGCTTGAAGGGCAGCGAGATCACCACGGGCGGCAGCATCATCATGCCCATGCTCATGAGCACCGATGCCACCACCATGTCGATGACCACGAAGGGCAGAAACAGCAGGAAGCCGATTTCGAAGGCGCGACGCAGTTCCGAAATCATGAAGGCAGGCACCAGCAACTGCAGCGGGATCGCCTCGGGCTCGGCGGGCGGCTCGGCACCGGTGAGATCAAAGAACAGGCCAAGATCCTGCTCGCGAACATTGGCGCGCATGAACTGGTGAAATGGCGCGCTGCCCAACTCGAACGCCTCGGCGATCTCGATATCGCCCGCCAGCAAGGGGGCGATGCCCTGATCGTAGCTGGCCTGCAGGGTTGGCTGCATCACAAAGATGGTCAGGAACAGCGCCAGCGAGACCATGACCGAGTTGGGCGGTGCTGTCTGCAGGCCAATGGCCGTTCGCAGCAGGGACAGCACCACCACGATGCGGGTGAAGCTGGTGACCATGACCAGGATGGACGGCGCCAGCGACAGCAGGGTGATCAGGCCGATGATCTGCACGGCCCGCTCGGTGAGCGTGGTTTCATCGCCAAAGTTGATGGAGACGTCCTGGCCAAATGCCAGGCCGGGAGTCAGGGCCAGCAGCACGAGTGCGGCAAGGCCCAGATAGGGCCTTAAATGGCGTCGGCGCCCTTGAGTGGCGTCAGCTTCGGTTGGCGTCCGGATTGCCTGGGACAAAGTCTGAGCCTTCGATCTCGCGCTGTGCGCCGTCTTCTTTAGCTGAGTCGAGGGGCTGGCGGGCCGGGTACACGTCGTTTTCAGGGGAAACCGGCAATTCCATTTCGCTGACCGGGCGAAGCAGGCCGGTGTGGCGGAGCGAGACATGGGCGCGTTTGTTGGTGGGCAGGCCCTGCTTTTGCAGTTCGGCCAGCACTGTGCCCGGTGCCGCGGTGACGACGGGCGGCGCCACGGGGACATCGACCGGCACGGTCTGGACCGAGGGCGCCTGCGGCGCAACAGGCTTGGGAGTGGGCTTGCGTCCGGGCACCATGGGGATCGGACGGCGGGTCGGTTGCGCGGCCTGCTCTGCGGTGGCGATGCCGGTTTCAATGACGAGATCCTGCGGGCCACCGGTCAGGATGAGGTGCTCCACATCGTCCCGGCGGATGATGAGCAGTTGCCGCTTGGGATCGATGCTCAGGCTATCGATGATGGCCAGGCGGCGGTTGCGCCCACGGGCGACATTGCCCGAGGCATTGAACAGCAGCTTGAGCAGCCAGACGCCGAGCACGATCAGCACCACAACGATGCCAAGGGCGAACAGGGCCGTGATCCAGGTGTTGCCCGAACCGCCGATCAAACTGGTGATGAAGTTCATGTCTGCTCCCAAAACTCTACTAGCCCGGAATCGGGCGGCACATCTTGCCTACTAAGTCGCGCAAATGTGCAAATTGCGAGACCGATACCCACCTAGAGCCGCCCGGTTAACACTTGATTAACCATAGACCGGCAAGATTTGCCCATCGCACACCCAGACTCGCAGGGAACTGGCCGATGAGCCTTCTGAACATGCCGGTCTTTTCGGCACTGGCCGACAAAATGCGCTGGCATCAGACACGTCAAGGTCTGCTCGCAGAAAATGTCGCCAATGCGGAGACGCCAGGCTATCGCGGTCGCGATCTCAAACAATTCGACTTCGCAGAGGCTCAGGGGGCGTTTTCGTCGGCCTCGGTGACGACTTCGGCGACGCAGCCGATGCATTTTTCGGTGGGCGGGGAAGGCAACTCGGCCTTTTCGGCGCAGCGCATGGCCAATTTCGAGGTGACGCCGGAAGGCAATGGCGTCTCGCTTGAAGACGAGATGATGAAAGTCACCACCAATATGATGGACTACCAGGCCGCGACCAGCCTGTACCAGAAGTCCGTCAAGATCCTCCGCACAGCGATGGGCAAGTCAGGCTAGGAGCCTAAACGGCAATGGACTTCAATTCTTCGCTTCGCATCGCTGCCACGGGGCTTCACGCCCAGACCGCGCGGATGCGCATCATCGCCGAAAACCTGGCCAATGCGGATTCCGCCGGCAAGGCGCCGGGCGATGAGCCCTATCGTCGTCGGATCCCCACCTTCGAAACCAGCTTTGACCCCGATGTGGGGGGCAAGGTGGTCGATGTGGGCAAGGTTGCCTATGACATGAGCGACTTCACCAGCCGCTACGAGCCCGGCCACCCGGCCGCTGATGCCCGTGGCTATGTGCAATATCCCAACGTCAACACGCTGATCGAGACGATGGATATGCGCGAAGCCCAGCGCACCTACGAAGCCAATTTGAACGTCGTCACCGTTACGCGGCAGATGCTCGGGCGCACGCTCGACATCCTGCGCGGCTGATCGGGCAGGGAGCCAGAACAATGGCCATCACCACTCCATTCAACGCCGCCGCTGCCGCCTATGGCAATGCCAGCCGGCTGATCAACCAGAATGCATCGCCCACCAAGGATCTGCTGGCGTCCGCCGGGCAGAATAGCGGGCCCAATTTCGCCGACATGCTGGCCAGTCAGGTGCAGGGCGTGGTTGATGCCGGCAAGGTAAGCGACAAGATGTCGATCGACATGGTCAATGGCAAAGCCAATGTGGTCGACATGGTCACCGCGCTCAGCCAGACCGAAATCGCCATCGAGAGCATGGTAACAGTGCGCGATCGTGTGATCTCAGCCTATGAAGAGATCATGCGGATGCCGATCTAGGCGTACAATGGGTGGGCGGCGATTCGTCCGCCTGCCACGGAAACCAGCATGACCGGCGCCGAAGTCCTCGACATTGCCAGAGACGGCATCTGGGTTTTGATCATGGTATCATTGCCCATGATGCTGGTTGGCCTGATCGTGGGCGTCATCATTGCGCTGTTCCAGGCGCTGACGCAGATCCAGGAACAGACCCTGGTGTTCGTGCCCAAGATCATTGCCATTTTCGTGACCATGTTGCTGACGTTGCCCTTTCTGGGCGCGACCATGTCCGGCTTTATGAACCGGGTGATCGACATGATCATCGTGGGTGGCTAGGCGTGACCTTCGCGCTGAACTGGCTGCCCAATACTGCATTCATCTACATGCTGCTGTTCGCGCGCATCGGGGCGATCTTGATGCTGATGCCGGCGCTGGGCGAGAACATGATCCCGGCACGGATGCGGTTGAGTTTTGCGCTGGCCTTCACCCTGGTGGTCTATCCGCTGCTGGCCGACAAGCTCCCTACCATGCCCGAGGACATCATGGGCATTGTCGGGCTGATCTTTCACGAGCTGGCCATCGGCATGATCCTCGGCGCCATTGCGCGCTTGACCGTGATGGCGACGCAGGTGGCCGGCGCGGTTATTGCGTTTCAAACGGGGCTGTCGAGCGCCATGGCAGCCGATCCAACCCAGACGGGCGTGCAGGGCGCGGTGTTTGGCAGCTTTCTCAGCTTTCTGGGCATGGTGCTGATCTTTGCCACCGATCTGCACCATATGGCACTGGCGGCGACGTATGACAGCTACATGGCATTTCCGCTCGATGCGCCCCTGATGTTCAACGATGCGGCCCAACTGGCGCTCAGGACCGTTGCGAGTGCTTTCACCATCGGCATCCAGATGTCGGCGCCGTTCATCGTGTTCGGCCTGGTGTTCAACCTGGGGGCGGGCATTCTGGCGCGGCTGATGCCGGCCATGCAGGTGTTCTTCGTGCTGATGCCGGCCAATATCCTGGTGGGCCTAGTCCTATTCGCCCTGCTGCTGAGCATGATGATGGGATGGTACCTTACCGGCTTTGAGAACCATCTTGCGATGTGGAGGGGTTAGTCGATGTCATCTGACGCACCCGACCAGGAATCCAAAACAGAAGACCCTTCGCAAAAAAAGCTCGAGGATGCTCACGCAAAGGGCGACGTCGCCAAGAGCCAGGAGGTTGTTACCTGGTTCATGCTGCTCGGATCGGCCGCGATATTTGCGACCATGGCCCCGGGCACGGCGGCATCGCTTTCGGGCACGCTGCGGCTGCTGATGGCCAATGCTGATCAGTTTGAGCTGGGCGGGGCCAGCTTTGGCACGTTCTTCAACAATCTGGCGCTGGCGCTGCTGGGCACGGTGCTGATCCCGCTGGTCGTGCTGTCGTTCTGCGCCGTCGCTGCCAATCTGCTGCAGCATCGGCCGCTGTTTTCGGCGGAGTCGATCAAGCCGAAATTCTCCAAGATCTCGCCCCTGGCCGGGGCAAAGCGGCTGTTTTCGACCGAGTCCCTGGTCAATTTCATCAAGGGTCTGCTCAAGATATCGGTCGTTGGCATCGTGGTGGTGATGACTGTGTGGCCCGAGCAGGACCGGCTCGACACCATGATGACCGCCGACCCGCTGATCATCCTCGCCGATTTCCAGGAGCTGGGGACCAAGATCTTTGTGTCGACCCTGATCGTGGTCACCCTGATTGCCTTTGCCGACTACGTCTATGTCCGCCAGAAATGGTGGAAGAAGCAGATGATGACGCTGCAGGAGACCAAGGACGAGTACAAGCAGATGGAGGGCGACCCCCATGTCAAGGGCAAGCTGCGCCAATTGCGCCAGGAGCGGTCGCGCAAGCGCATGATGGCCGCCGTGCCCGACGCCACCGTGGTCATCACCAACCCTACCCACTATGCGGTGGCACTGAAATACGACAAGGCAATGGGCGCGCCCAAATGCGTGGCCAAGGGTGCTGACGCAGTGGCGCTGCGCATCCGCGAGATGGCCAAAAAGCATGACGTTCCCATCGTGGAAAACCCGCCGCTGGCGCGTGCGCTGTTCGCCAGCGTCGAAATCGACGAAACCATCCCCGGCGAGCACTTCAAGGCAGTCGCCGAGGTGATTGGCTTCGTGATGCGCCTCAAGCGGGGCGCGGGCTGGAAATCGAGCTAGCTTGCCGGGCGTTCGCGCGGGTCGGCATCGGCGAGCGCAGGAAAGATCCGGTCGTAGGCCAGATTGAAGCCGAAGGCGTAGACCATGTAAAACAGCGCGAAGGCGATATCCATGAACAGCGCCTGCCACAGGCTGATCCCCAGATACCAGGCGATCAGCGGCATGAGCATCAGCACCAGGCCAAGTTCAAAGAGAACTGCATGGACGATGCGGTCTGGCAGGGACTTTTTTGTGGCGCCTCGCAGGCGCAGCAGCAGACGGTCGAAGCCATAGTTATAGACATAGTTCCAGCCCATGGCGACGAGCGAGCTGACCAGGCTAATCACCCCGATATCGTGCAAGGGCATGGAAAACGTCAGGGCGCCCAGCGGGGTGATCAGGGCAAGGCCGATGATTTCAAAGGCAAGGGTGTGGCGAATGCGGTCGCGCGTGGTGCGCATGGGTAGCTCCCGATAAAGAACCGGGACGTCCCGATGCTGCATGCCCGATGTTGGGGGGAGGTCGTCCTCACGCCGGTCTCATATCGTTGAAATCCGCGAAAAAATCAAGCAGGGTCCCCCCCGGGGCGCTGCGCCGAGGGGCGACCTGCGCGAAACGGCAAGGGGGGAGCCCATGCACGAGGGATCATGCCTGTGTGGCGCGGTGCGGTTTACCGTCGAGGGCGCATTGCCCGAGGCATCGGCCTGCCACTGCAGCAAATGCCGCAAGCATACCGGCCATTATGAAGCCGGGGTGGATGTGCCGCGCAGTGCGGTGACCATCACCGGCGACGACAAGGTGAGCTGGTTTTTCTCGTCGGAAAAGGTGCGGCGGGGGTTCTGTTCGGTGTGCGGCTCGTCACTGTTTTTTGACCCGGTGCATCTGGACTGGATCGGGCTGATGTTGGGCAGCTTCGATACGCCGACGCAGACGCGCATTGGCCTGCATATCTTTGTAGCCGACAAGGGCGACTATTATGAGATCACCGATGGCATGCCGCAGAACCAGCAGTGAGGCAAAGCCATGACGGTTCATTTGCGTCCCCATCATCTGCTGTGCCTGCTGACCTATGTAGGGAAGGGCTACACGCCCGGGTTCGTTGCCAATTACAATGTCATTGCGCGGCGCCTGTCGCAGGGCGAAGATATCGTGATTGTGGCTGGGCCCGACGATATCTGCAAACCCCTGCTGGCCGAGGCCGAACAACACTGCTGGAATGACAGCGTGACCGAGCGTGATCGCCTTGCGGCGCGGGACGTGGCGACATTGCTGGGGGGGACGGCGACCATCGCAACCGGGACGAAACTGGTGCTTGATCAAGGCGTGCTGGCCCAGTTGCGGCTGGGGTTCGCCGCCGGCGACATCCGCACAGCCTGTGGTGGTTGCGAATGGTCCGGGCTGTGCAGTGCCGTGGCATCGGGTGGCTTTGATGGGGCACTGGTCGGGACAGGCAAGCAGGTTGGCCTGCCTTGACGGCCAAGGGAGCGGTCTGGCATGGCCCCGCTTGGGAAAGTTATGCCGTTCTGGCCGGTGGAATGTTGAAAACACGGTTCTGTCTCCCTTAGGGGGAGGGCATTTGCTAGACCTTGATGGAGCGCCTGATTCGGCCGACTCATTGCTAGGGAGCAGATAGACAGATGGCAACGACGCCGCACGGCGAGACCAGCTACCCTGATCCCCTTGTGTCGAGCAGCCGCGGCAGTGCCGGGCTGTGGCGCGTTGTGCTGCTTGGCCTGGTGCTGGTGGCGATCGCGGTTGTCCTGACTCTTTTCGGCGAAAAAATCCCGGTCGATGTGGTGCTGACCTTTGTCGGCGTGCTGGCGGTGGTGGGTGTGTTCTGCCTGTTTGGCCTGGCGGCGGGGCTGTTCCGCTTCGCCAATGGCGAGGAACGCCGCACGATTTCCAATGCCATGGTCGACAGCCTGCCGTTTGGCGCGGTGGTATCAGATCGCGATGGCAAGATTTCCTACGTCAACGCCCAGTACAGCAGCTTTGCCGGGGCCGTGACCAATGGCGTGCCGGTTGGCGTGCCGCGGCTGTTTGCCGGCCAGGCCGACGCCAGCGAGGCGATCTACCGTCTGTCGCGTTCGGGCAAGGACGGGCGGGCCGCCGTTGAGGATATTCGCATTCTCGGCGGCCTGGGCGGCTCGCAGGCCGACAGCAACCGCGCATTCTGGTATCGCGTCGGGGTGCGGCCGTTGCCGGAGTCCGATGAGGCCAATAAACCGCTGGTGATGTGGTCGGTCGAAGACATCACGCGCGACCGCGACAGCAATGAGAGCGCGTTCCGCGACCTGCAGCGCGCCATCGA
>JAHJOS010000494.1 GCA_018820005.1 Alphaproteobacteria bacterium
CCAACGCCGTGGTTTCGAGAATTTTCGGGCGGTCCACCGGCGCATCAAGCACATCGGCGAGAAACTGCATGGTCCAGTCCGAGGCTACCATGCCGCCATCGACGCGCAGCACGGTCTCCCCATTGTCGGCCCAGTCCTTGTGCATGGCTTCAAGCAAGTCGCGCGTCTGGTAGCAGACGGCCTCAAGCGCCGCCTTGGCGATCTCCGCCGGGCCCGAATTGCGCGTCAGCCCATAGATGGCCCCGCGCGCCTCGGCATCCCACCAGGGTGCGCCCAGGCCGACAAAGGCCGGCACCATATAGACATTCTGGCTGGGGTCGGCGCTTTCGGCCAGTGGGCCGGTCTCGCTGGCATGCTTGACGAGCTTGAGCCCGTCGCGGATCCACTGCACGGCAGCGCCGGCGATGAAGATCGAGCCTTCGAGCGCATAGGTCGTCTCACCATCCAGCCGATAGGCAATGGTCGAGAGCAGCCGGTTCTGGCTGTGCACGCGTTCGGTGCCGGTGTTGAGCAGGGCAAAACAGCCCGTGCCATAGGTGGATTTGAGCATGCCCGGCTCAAAGCAGGCCTGGCCAATGGTGGCCGCATGCTGATCGCCAGCCACGCCCAGGATGGGGATGGCGGCGCCGAAGAGGCTTTCCTCGGTGACACCGAAATCGTCAGCACAGTCTTTCACCGCAGGCAGGATGGCGGCTGGCACGTCGAACAGCGCCAGCAGGTCCTTGTCCCACTGGTTGGCGCCGATATCGAACAGCAGCGTGCGCCCGGCATTGGTGGCGTCGGTGGCGTGAACCTTGCCACCGGTCAACCGCCAGATCAGGAAACTGTCGATGGTGCCAAAGGCCAGTTCGCCCGCTGCGGCCCGCGCCCGGGCGCCTTCGACAGTGTCGAGCAGCCATTTGACCTTGGTGCCCGAGAAATAGGGGTCCAGCAGCAGCCCGGTCTTGTCGGTGACCATGGCCTCTTTGCCGGCGCCCTTGAGTTCGGCGCAATAGGCGGCGGTACGCCGGTCCTGCCAGACGATTGCATTGTGGATGGCCTTGCCGGTTTTGCGATCCCAGATCAGCGTGGTTTCACGCTGGTTGGTGATGCCGATGGCCGCGATGGCGCTGGCGGCGATACCGGCCTCTTTGATAGCGGTCTTGATCGACCACAGCACGCTTTCCCAGATCGCCTCGGGGTCATGCTCGACCCAGCCGTCCTGCGGGAAGATCTGCGGAAATTCCTTCTTCCCAACGCCAGCGATGGACCGGTCCTTGTTGAACACGATCGCGCGGCTCGAGGTCGTGCCCTGATCAATGGCCAGAATATAGGTCATGCAATCCTCCCTGAACCGTTCACCGGTCTCTCCGTCGTCCACCCGCCCCTTGCGGGGCAGGTGCGCACTGCTGGCTCAATGCCCTTTTTGCGCCAGATAGCTCTCGAGCGCCACCACCTCGTCTGCCCCAACCTTGAGGCCAACCTTGGTGCGCCGCCACAGGATATCGGCCGCCGTGCGGGCCCATTCATGGGCCACAAGGTAGTCGACTTCGGCGGCATAGAGGTCCCAGCCGAAATGCTGGCCGAGATCGGCCACCGTCTGCGCCCGGCCCAGCAGCACACGCGCCTTGGTACCATAGAGCCGCATCAGCCGGCGCAGCAGGGTCTGCGGCAGGCCCGGATAGTCCTTGCCCAGCCGGCGCACTTCGGTGTCAAAGCCCAGCGTGGGGAAGTCGCCGCCGGGCAGGGTGCTCTTTTTGGTCCAGGCTTCGCCCTTCTTGCCCAGCACGCCCTCGATCTTTTCGAGCACCGATTCGGCCAGCCGGCGCGACGTGGTCAGCTTGCCGCCAAACACATTGATCGCCGCGCCCGTGGCCGCATCGCCATCGAGCTTGAGCACATAATCGCGCGTAGCTTCCTGCGCCGCGCTGGCGCCATCGTCGAACAGCGGCCGCACGCCCGAATAGGCCCAGTGCACGTCGGCCTGCGTCAGGGGCTTGGCGAAATATTCGCTGGCGGCGCTGAGCAGATAGTCCGTTTCTTCGGCGGAGATTTTGACGTCCTTGGGGTCACCGTCATAGTCTTGATCGGTCGTGCCGATCAGCGTGTAGTCGTTCTCATAGGGAATGGCGAAAATGATGCGGCCATCGGCATTCTGGAAGATATAGCAGCGGTCGTGCTCATAGAGCTTGTGCACCACAAGATGGCTGCCTTTGACCAGCCGCACATTATGCGCGCCGTTCTTGCCCATGGCGCCGGTGATCACATCATCCACCCAGGGGCCGGCCGCATTGACCACCAGCCGCGCCTGTACAGTCTGCCGCCCGCCTTCGCCATCGAGCTCGATCTGCCAGCCGCCTTCATGCCGGCGCACGCTGGTGACCTTGGTGCGCACATGGATGGCCGCGCCCTTGTTGGCAGCGTCGCGGGCATTGAGCACCACGAAGCGCGCATCGTCCACCCAGCAGTCCGAATACTCAAAGCCCAGTCTGTAGCCCGGCTTGAGCGGCGTGCCCGTCACGTCCTTGCGCAGGTCCAGCGTCTTGGTGGGCGGCAGGAGACGACGCCCGCCCATATAGTCATACATCGCCAGCCCGGCGCGCAGGATCACGGCGGGGCGCAGGCCCTTGTGATGCGGCAGCACGAAGCGCAGCGGCCAGATGATATGCGGCGCCGCTGCCCACAGCACCTCGCGCTCGGCCAGCGCCTCATGCA
>JAHJOS010000495.1 GCA_018820005.1 Alphaproteobacteria bacterium
ATGCCCAGGAGATTTGCCGCGATGAACGGCGGAAAGGTGGGATAGCCGCCAAAGGCAATCACAGCGTCTGGCTTGCTTTTGCGGAGCTTGAAAAATGCCGAGCCGATGCCGCGCAGAATGGTCAACCCACCCTGCACGAACTTGATCGGGTTACGCAGCGAGGGCGTCGCCGAGGGCACGATATGCACCACGCTGGCCGGGAAATCCCCGCCATAACTGCCCACGCGATGATCGGTCATCAACTCGACCACATGGCCGCGCCGGACCAGTTCCTGGGCGAGCGCCATGGCCGGGAACAGATGGCCGCCGGTGCCGCCGGCCAGCAGGACAAACTTGCTCATTCGGCAGGCGCCAGTGGCGCGATCGCGCTCTTGTAGCTGGGCAGGCCCGTGGTCATGCGTTCTTCCGGCTTGATGCGGGTAAAGGCCAGCATCAGCCCCATGCCGAACGCCACCGCGATCATCGACGTGCCACCATAGGACACGAACGGCAGCGTCATGCCCTTGGGTGGGATCAGGTTCAAATTCACCGCCAGATTGATGCCCGACTGCATGGCGAACTGAATGGCCAGCGTCGAGGCGGCCAATCGGGCAAACAGGCTCGACTGGCGCTGCGCGCCGATCATGGCGCGAATGACGATAAAGGCGATCAGCGCCACCAGCACCATGCAAAACAAAATGCCGAACTCGCCGGCTGCGGCGGAAAACACATAGTCGGCATGGGCGTCGGGAATGAGCTTTTTGGCAATCGATTCACCCGGACCGCGGCCGAACCAGCCGCCTTCGAGCAGCGACTGCAGCGCACGGTCGATCTGGTAGGTATTGCCGCCACCATCGGGATTGAGGAAGGTATCGATACGGCGCGACACATGCGGGAAAAACATATAGGCCCCAAACAGCAGCCCGCCAGCGGCCCCGGCCATGCCGAAGATGATGAACCAGGAAATCCCTGACAGAAACAGCAGCACGGCCCAGGTGCCCGTGACCAGAGCCGTCTGCCCGATATCGGGCTGCAGCAGCAGGCCGGCCACGATGGACAACATGATGCCGGTGGCCAGGATCTTGCCCGGCACATTGCGGTGGATCATCGATTCCGAGAACAGCCAGGCACTGAGCACGGCAAAGGCCGGCTTGACGAATTCGGATGGCTGCACCGACTGCCCGGCAAACGACACCCAGCGCCGCGCGCCCTTGACCTCGGTGCCAAAACGCAGCGTGGCCCAGAGCAGCGCTACGCTGACTACCAGCGTGATGAGCGTCGCAATGCGCGCCTGACGGTGATTGAGCAGCGAGGTGACCAGCATGACAGGCAGCGCGATGGCACAGAACATGGCGTGCCGGATCACGAAATACCATTCCGACAGACCGATGCGCTCGGCCACCGGCGGGCTGGCGGCAAAGCTCAGGACCATGCCGCAGGTCATCAGCAGAACCAGGGCGCCCAGCAATTCCCGGTCGATGGACCACCACCACTCCGCCAGGGGCGTTTTATCGGCACGGGAAAACATCATGGCAAAGCCGGGCTACTGGATACAAACTGTTGTAAATTGTAGCAGGCCGTTGGTTACCGATTTGCCAATTGCATTCGCGTTTTGCGAAAGCCGGCGCCAATTTAGCGCAATTTGAGGCTCGATAGGCCGATCAGCGCCAGCACGAAGGATATGATCCAGAACCGGATCACCACCTGGCTCTCGGTCCAGCCCAGATGCTCGAAATGGTGATGAATGGGGGCCATACGGAACACGCGCTTGCCCGTGAGGCGGAACGAAACCACCTGCACGATGACCGATACGGTTTCGAGCACGAACAGCCCGCCCACGATCGCCAACACGATTTCGTGTTTGACCGCAACCGCGATCGAGCCGAGCGCGCCGCCCAGGGCCAGCGAGCCCGTATCGCCCATGAAGATCTGCGCCGGCGGCGCATTGAACCACAAAAAGCCCAACCCCGCCCCGATCAGGGCACCGCAGACCACCGCCAGCTCGCCCGTGCCCGGCACATAGTTGAGCAGCAGATAGTCCGAGAAATTGACGCTACCCACCAGGTAGGCGATCAGCGCGAAACAGGCTGCCGCCACCATCACCGGCACGATGGCCAGTCCATCGAGCCCGTCGGTCAGGTTCACTGAATTGCCGGCGGCCATAATAACGAAGCCACCGAACAGGATGTAGAAATACCCCAGGTTGAATGCGAGATCCTTGACGAAGGGAAACAGCAGCGACGATCCATAGGGACCGCCGTTGAGGTAGGAAATCGCAAAGGCGGCGATGCCACCGATCAGCGCTTCAAGCAGCAGGCGCTGCTTGCTGCCAAAGCCCTTGTGGCTCATGCGCTTGACCTTGAGGTAGTCGTCGTAAAAGCCGATGGCACCAAAACCGACGGTGACGAACAGCACCACCCAGACATAGCCATTGCTCAGATTGGCCCAGATCAGGGTCGAAATCACCGCCCCCGACAGGATCATGAGGCCACCCATGGTGGGCGTGCCCTTCTTGGTCAGCAGGTGCCCGGCCGGGCCATCCTCGCGAATGGGCTGTCCCTTGCCCTGCTTGAGCCGCAGCATGGCGATCATGCCCGGGCCGAACAGGAACACGAAGAACAGCGCCGTAATCACCGCTCCCGCCGTGCGAAAGGTGATGTAGCGGAAGACATTGAGCGCCGTCAGCGCCTCACCAAACTGGCCGAGAAAATACAACATATGAAGGCGTGTCCTCGCTGGGGTGGGTCAGTGGTTTTCGAACTGCCCGCGGATGATTTCAATCAGTGCCGTCAGCCCCACACCGTTCGACCCTTTGACCATAACTGCGTCGCCATAGGCAAGATCATTGCGCACGATCTCGGCCATCTCCTGCGCACTGGCAACATGGGCGGCAACCCCCTCGGTTCCGAGTTCGGCGGCCAGCGCCGCCATGGCCGGACCAACCAGATAAACCCGGTCTGCGCCCGAGGCGCGCACGGCTGGCGCGAGAGAAGCATGCAACTCAGGCGAACGTGGCCCCAGTTCGAGCATGTCGCCCAGCACCAGTACTTTGCGCCCACCCGGCGCCACCTGGGCTGCAAACACGGAAAGCGCTGCCGTCATCGAGGCCGTGTTGGCATTATAGCTTTCATCGATCAGCAGCAGCGGCTTGTCGCTGGGGCCCAGCAGCACCCGCTGCCCCCTGCCGGCCTGGGCGCCGAACCCGGCCAGCGCCGCCAAGGCTATGCTGCGCTCGACGCCGGCAATGTGCGCAACTGCCAGTGCGGCGGTGGCGTTGGCCAGCATGTGGCGGCCCGGCACATTGAGCGCCAACAGCACCCGCCCAGGTCCATGTTCAATGGTGGCATTGGCCGTCTCCGCATCGCCCGCAACATCGGTGATGCGCCAGTCGGCATCTGCACTCTCGCCATAGGTGACGATATTGCTGACCCCGGCGTCACGGGCCGCGTCGCGCAATAGATCGATCTGGTCGTGATCGGCATTGAGGACTGCTGTGCCACCCGGCAACAGACCGTCAAAGATCTCCGCCTTGGCACGCGCAATGCCCTCAAGACTGCCGAAGGCCTCAAAATGGGCCGGCGCCACGGTGGTGATCACAGCGATCTGCGGCTGCACCAACTGGCTCAGCGGACGAATTTCATCGGGCCCGCTCATGCCCATTTCGAACACGCCAAACTCGGCCGCCTGCGGCAGCCGCGCCAGCATCAGCGGCACGCCCCAGTGATTGTTGAAGCTCTTGATCGAAGCATGGGTTGGCCCTGCGGCCTCCAGCACGACGCGAATGGCTTCCTTGGTGGTGGTCTTGCCGACACTGCCGGTGACGCCCACTACGATGGCGCCCGAGCGTGCCCGGGCGGCGCGTGCCAGATCGCACAGACCTTCAAGCGCGTCGCCCACCACGATGCGGCCTGGTCCTTCCCCTCGGCTGACAAGGGCCGCCACTGCCCCTTTGGCCAGCGCGGTATCGACGAAATCATGACCGTCGAACCGATCACCCCTGATGGCGACGAACAGCGCATCGGGCCCCAGGTCACGGGAATCGATCGACACAGAATTGATCGGCGTTGCCGGATCGAGCGCACTGGTGCCGCCGGTAGCGGAGACAATGTCGCCAATGGTGTAGAGGGGCGCGGTCATATCAGCTGCCATCTTGCTCGGTTGGACGCCTTCTCTAGCGGGGAACACCAGGCGATGAAACGGGGGCAGCAGTCACAATTCACGCAATTGGCAGTCCGGGCGTCCGGGTCGACATTTGTCCCGGACGCATGGTCGTTGGCATGACGGCCAGGCATGAAGCCTAGCCCTTGATGGCCGCTGCTACCTCTTCATGGTCTGAAAAGTGGTGCTTGGTCGTGCCGATGATCTGGTAGTCCTCGTGCCCCTTGCCCGCGATGAGCAGGACATCGCCTTTCTGCAGGGATTTGATTGCGGTCTTGATCGCTTCGGCCCGATCGCCAATCTCCTTGGCGCCCTTGGCTTCGGCCAGGATCGCCGCACGAATGCTGGCTGCATCCTCGGTCCGCGGATTGTCGTCGGTGACGATGATATCGTCGGCCATGCGCTTGGCGACCTCGCCCATCATGGGACGCTTGGCCTTGTCGCGATCGCCACCAGCGCCGAACACCAGCCGCAGCTTGCCCTTGGCATAGGGACGCAGCGAGGTCAGCGCCGATTCCAGCGCCGCCGGCTTGTGCGAATAGTCCACGAATATGGCCGCGCCATTGTGCTCGGCCACCAGTTCAAGCCGCCCCTTGGCGCCCTTGAGTTCGCTCAGGGCAGGAAAGGCATCGGACTTGTCCACGCCCGAGGACATGGCCAGCGCCGCCGCAATGATCGCATTGGACACCTGGAACTCGCCCGTCAGCGGCAAATGAAAGCTCATCTTCTCGCCGACATGGCGCACTTCAACGCGCTGGCCATAGCCTTCCGGCTTGATCGAGAGCACCTCGATATAGGCGCCCTCGCGACCAACCGTCAGCAGCGTAGCGCCAGCGCCAAGCGCGGCGAACATGAAGGGTTCATATTCCGGGTCGTCGACATTGACCACCGCCGGGCCGCTGTCGACCAGCAGATCGGTGAACAGCCTCAGCTTGGCATTGCGGTATGCGTCCATGTCGGCGTGATAGTCGAGGTGGTCGTGGCTGAGATTGGTGAAGGCCACTGCTTCAAAATGCATGCCATCGAGCCGGCGCTGGTCGAGCCCATGGCTGGACGCCTCCAGCGCCACATGATCGATCCCCTGCGCCTTGAGCGCCCGCATCGACTGGTGCAGCGTGCGCGAGTCCGGCGTCGTCAGGCTTCCTTCGATCAGGCGGTGCGCCGTCTCGACACCCAGCGTGCCGATGCTGGCGCCCGGAATGCCCGCATGCGTCCAGATCTGGCGCACGAAGGAGGCAACTGAGGTCTTGCCGCTGGTGCCGGTGACAGCAACCGTGATTTCCGGCTGCGGTTCGTAAACCCGTGACGCCGCGCGGGCATAGGCCGCACGCACATCCTTGACGATCACCACCGGCACGCCCGGATCGCCTACCGGCGCCGTATCGCTGATTACTGCCAGCGCGCCACGCCGCACCGCATCGGGCACGAACTGGTTGCCATGCGCATTGGCGCCCGGCAGGGCAAAAAAGATGTCACCGGGCTCAATGCGCCGGCTGTCCGAGTTCAGGCC
>JAHJOS010000496.1 GCA_018820005.1 Alphaproteobacteria bacterium
CTGATGCCCATGGAACAGTTGAAGTCGCTGCAGGGCGCGACCGTGCCTGCGGACCTCCCCGCAGGCACCGATATCATCGGCATTCGCCCTGACTCTGTGAAGTTGGGCAAGGCCGGCCCGGGCGAGCTGGGGATGACTGGCATTGTCGAGCTGATCGAGCCCGTCGGCGGCGAAAGCCACCTCTATTTGCGCGTTGAAGGCCTGGACTACGCAATTATCGTGGTTGCCCAAGGCCGCTCTGACGCCATTGACGGTGCGCGCTTGGATTTGACGCTGCCCCGTGCGAGCCTGCACCCGTTCAACAGCGCCACCGGTCGCCGGCTTGACGACGCAGACCTGTCGCCAAATCGTCACCAATCTCCGCTAGCGGACGTACTTGCCCATTCCGAATAACGCACTGGATCGCCCGCCAATGAACACCGTCGCCCTCGGGGATCTTGTCCTCACCAACGCTCGCATCGTTTTGCCAAACGAGGTGCTGGAGGGCTCGGTTCGGGTCGATGGCGGTATCATCACCGATATCGGCACGCCGAGCCGGACTGGACTCGACTTGGATGGCGACTACCTGATCCCCGGCCTGGTGGAACTGCACACGGACCATCTCGAGACTCATTATGCACCACGCCCCAGGGTGCGCTGGAACCCGGTTGCCGCTGTGCAGGCACACGATGCGCAGATCGCCGCTTCGGGTATTACGACGGTGCTTGATGCGATCCGGGTTGGGCTCGATGAAGACAGCGACGTGACGGCCGCCGAAATGCGCACCCTGGCCGATGCCGTTGCTGCAGGTGGCGTCGCCGGGCGGTTGCGCGCCGAGCACCATCTGCACCTGCGCTGCGAGGTTTCCGCCGCCGATTGCCTGGAGAGCTTCGCGCTTTACCGCGATGACCCGCGGGTGCGGTTGGCCTCGCTGATGGATCACACGCCCGGGCAGCGCCAGTTTACCAGCATGGATGCCTGCCGGGCGTACTATCAGGGCAAGCGCAAGATGAGCGATGCCGAGTTCAACGGCTTTGTCGAACGGCGCAACGCTGAATCGGCTGCCTATGCCGGGCCGCATCGTCGCGCAGTGGCCGCCGCTTGCCGTGACCTTGGCATCGTTCTGGCCAGCCATGACGACGCGACGCGCGACCATGTCGCCGAAGCCGAAGACCTGGGCATCGAAGTCGCCGAGTTCCCCACCACGATCGAGGCCGCCCGTGCGTCGCGCCAGGCCGGCATGTCAATCTTGATGGGCGGCCCCAACATGGTGCGCGGCAGCTCGCATTCGGGCAATGTCTCCGCCCGCGCCCTGGCCGAGGCCGATCTGCTCGATATCCTCTCGTCCGACTACATCCCGTTCTCCATGCTGCAATCGGCCTTCGCGCTGGCCGATGCCGTGGAATCGGTGAGCCTGTCCAAGGCCATCCAGCTGGTGACCAAGCGTCCCGCCGAGGCTGCGGGGTTCCACGACCGAGGCGAGATTGCCACAGGCAAGCGCGCCGATTTCGTACATTTGCGCGTCGAGGATGGTATTCCCATCGTGCTCACCGTCTGGCGTCAGGGACGCCGGGTCATATGAACGGGCGTTTTGTTGCTGTCGTCGGACCGAGCGGCGCGGGCAAGGATAGTCTGATTGCCTTTGCCCGCGAGCGACTCGAAGCCGGTGGCAATGTGCGCTTTGTCCGGCGGGTGGTGACGCGCGTCGCCGATGGCGGCAGCGAAGATCACGACAGCATGGATGACGCCAGCTTCTCGGCTGCCGAGCAAAGTGGCGCCTTTGCCCTGACCTGGGCGGCCCATGATCTGCGCTATGGCTTGCCGATCGGTCTGGAAGATGATCTGCGCGCGGGCCGGGTCGTCATCGCCAATCTGTCGCGCGCGATGATACCGGCGCTGGTGGCGCGCTATCCCGATACTGTTGTGGTCAATATTTCGGCGGATCGCGACGTGATCGAACAGCGGCTGGCCCGCCGGGGGCGAGAGACCGCAGCCTCGATCCAGAACCGCATGGAGCGCCGCGTCAACGACCGGCTGCCGGCCAGTACACTCGAGATCGACAATTCCGGGCCGCTCGATATTGCAGGGACCCGATTTGTGCACCTGCTCGAAGATCTCGCAGGGCAGGGCGTGCGCGGCTAAACCACCAGTTCCATGCGCTCTGCGGGGAACCGGCTGAGCGCATAGGAGATCGGGTTGCCAGCCGCATCTACGTCGATGGCTTCGGACACCAACAGGATCGCGCCCGCCGACAGGCCCAGCAACTGAGTTTCTTCCACATCCGCGTGGCGTGCTGAAATGCGCGTCGAGGCGCGGGAATAGTCGGCAATGCCATAGCTGGCAAACACCGCCGTGGTTGATTCCAGGTCCTGGATGCGAGCGGCGAAATCGGGGAAGCGGGCATAGGCGAGCCATGTCGTCACCCGCGAGATCGGCACGCCATCGGCCAGCGACATGCCCTCGGTGCGTACCACCTTGGCGCCAGCCCGGATGCCGAGTGCCGCGCCGACCGCCGCAGTGGCATTTTCGATCCGGTGGCTCAGGCTGCGCGAACTCAGGGTGGACGCCTGGCCCCGCAACCCTTCGCGGAAGCGTGTGCGTTTGCCGATCGGATAGCTCAGCCGCCGCGCGCTGCGCACAAAGGTGCCGCGTCCCTGTTCGGCCCCCACCACGCCCTCGTCGGCCAGCACGGCCAGCGCCCGCCGCACGGTGTGGCGATTGGCCGAAAAGCGCTCGGCCAGAACCGCCTCGGTGGGC
>JAHJOS010000497.1 GCA_018820005.1 Alphaproteobacteria bacterium
CAATCGGGCATTCCGGCTCGCAGACTCCGCAATCGATGCATTCGTCTGGATGGATCACTAGCATATTTTCGCCTTCGTAAAAGCAATCTACCGGGCAAACCTCGACGCAGTCCATGTGCTTGCAGGCGATACAGTCTTCGGTGACGAGATAGGTCATGGCTTGGTCCGCTGCGCCGCCATGACGACGTCAGTCCGGCGGAGTTTGTCGTTATGGGGCCCACGCGACCGGCCTTTCCGCCGGACGCGCACGCCTGTGTTCTGGGCCAGAACGATGTTTCAGCCCAAATTGGCTTCGGCGAATTCGTAATTGGCCAGCTTGTCGAGAAAATTGCTCACATAGTCTGGGCGGCGATTGCGGAAGTCCACGTAATAGCTGTGCTCCCAGACATCGAGACCCAGCAGCGGCTTGCCTTCGCCCGTCGCCAGCGGATTGCTGCCATTGGGCGTCTTTGTGGTCTTGAGCTTGCCGTCATTGCCCAGCACCAGCCAGGCCCAGCCTGACCCGAACTGCGTGGTGGCTGCGGTCTTGAAGGCGTCCTTGAAGGCCTCGACCGAGCCGAAATCCCCAACGATCTTGGCTTCCAGTCTGCCGCCGAGCACACCGCCCTTTGGTGAAAGTGCGTTCCAGAAATGGATGTGGTTCCAGTGTTGGCCGGCATTGTTGAACACCGGCGCCAGATCTGCCTTGTCCTTGGCGAAGGCGATGATTTCCTCCAGTGACTTGCCAGCGAGATCGGCATTTTTGTCCACAAAGCCGTTGAGCGCCGTCACATAGGCCTGATGATGCTTGTCGTGGTGCAGCTCCAGCGTCTCCTGGCTCATGCCGCGATCGGCGAGAGCGGAATGGGCATAGGGCAGGTTGGGCAGGTCGAAAGCCATCAGTGTCTCCTTGTGCTGTTGCGCCGCACTTGCGTTTTGCCGCTGCAGCGCATAATTTCCAAGTCATGACTTTGAAAACCCTCTCGACCGATATGTCAAGTGATGGCTTGGAAAATGTGACGTGGTCGCCGCGCAACCCGGCTGAGCGCGTCCTGATGGTGCTCAAGATGCACGGGCCGCAGTCAGCGTCCTCAGTGGGCAGGCATCTGGGTACAACGGGCGAAGCGGCGCGCCAGCAACTGGCCCGGTTGGCCGATGATGGGCTCGTGGTGGCCACCAGCCAGGCCAGCGGCGTCGGGCGGCCGACGCAGAACTGGGCGCTGACCGCCGCTGCCCAGGCGCGCTTTCCAGATACCCATGCCGCGCTCACCGTGCAATTGCTCGATATCGTGCGCACAACGCTGGGGGAGGGCGCGCTCGACACCATCATCGCGACCCGCGAAACGGAAACCAGCGCCGCCTATTCCGCGGCCATGGCCGATCGCCCGGCGCTGCGCGACAAGGTAGCCGCCTTGGCCGGATTGCGCTCACAGGAGGGCTATATGGCCCAGTGGCAGGAAGAGCCCGACGGGTCGCTGCTGCTGCTGGAAAATCACTGCCCCATCTGTGCTGCTGCTACGGCCTGTCAGGGCTTCTGCCGCTCTGAACTCGATGTCTTCCGCGCCGTGCTGGGTCCTGATGTGACCGTCACCCGCGCCGAGCACATCGTCTCTGGCGGTCGCCGCTGCAGCTATGCCATTCGCGAGGCCTGAATGAGCGATACCGACAATCCCCGCCCGCCTGTCGGCACCCAGCACCAGCGCATCGGCTGGGATACACCCAGTGGTCTTGACGAGGCGATGATTCGTGCCGTGGTAGATGCTTTCTATACCGAGGCCCGCCGCGACCCCGTCATCGGCCCCGTGTTCAACAGCCGCATTGCACCGGAAGCCTGGCCGCACCATCTGGCCACGATCGCTGACTTCTGGAGCTCGATGCTGCTTGGCAGCGGCCGCTATGCCGGCCGACCCATGCCCAAGCACATGGCCATTGAAGAGCTTTCCGATGCCCACTTCATGCGTTGGCTGGCCCTGTTCCGCCGCACCGTTACCGAACTCTGCCCGCCCCATATCGCTGAACTGTTCATCGAACGCTCCGAGCGCATCGGTAACAGTTTCCGCATGAACATCGCCATGCGGCGGGGCGCCGATATCAAGTCCATGGCGCCACTTGAGCGTGAAACACCAATCTGGACCCCGCCCTCGAGCCAGCAATGACGCTCATTTCTCATTCCGGTGTCGACGCAGAATAGTTTTCTCCGGGCCGCCTCCGAAACGCACCGCTCCGCCTTGAGAAACCCGACCGATCTACTAGGGTTACCTCAGCCGCACCGGGTAAGAGGTCGACATGTCGTGCACTACTAAAGCCGCCGCCGTATCGGAGCCTGCGGCGTGACAGCGCCGAAACCCGCCGGTCGTGCCACGACCTGGCATTGGCGTCGGCCCAGCGTCATTCCCGGATTTGGGCTGACGATGGGCTTCACGCTCACCTATTTCTCTTTGATCATCCTGGTGCCACTGCTGGCGCTGGCAATTCGCTCGGCCGGGCTGGGTCCGGCCGGCTTCTGGGCCGCTGCCACCGATGCGCGCGTGCTCGGCGCGCTGCGCGTCAGCTTCGTCACCGCCCTGATTGCCGCCGCGATCAATGTGGTCTTTGGCACGCTGATCGCCTGGGTGCTGGTGCGCTATCGCTTCCCTGGCCGCCGCATTTTCGATGCCGTCATCGACCTGCCCTTTGCCCCCCACCGCCGTTGCCGGCATCGCGCTCACTGCCATTTATGCCCCCAATGGCACAATCGGCGCGCTCTTTGCCCCGCTGGGCTGGCGCATCGCCTATACGCCTGTCGGCATCGTCATCGCCATGATCTTCATCGGCCTGCCCTTTGTCGTCCGCACGATCCAGCCCATTCTCGAAGAGGTCAGCCACGAAGTTGAAGAAGCCAGCGCCACCTTGGGCGCCAATCGCTTCCAGACGATTACGCGGGTTCTGCTACCAAGCCTCACCCCGGCCATTCTCACCGGCTTCGCCCTTGCCTTTGCGCGTGGCGTTGGCGAGTACGGCTCGATCATCTTCATCGCAGGCAATATCCCCTTTGTCTCGGAAATCGCGCCGCTGCTGATCTATATTCGCCTGCAGGAGTTCAACTATGTCGGCGCCACAGTGATCGCCACGGTCATGCTGCTGATCTCGTTCGCGCTGCTGTTTGCCATCAACCTCATTCAGGCCTGGAGCCGACGGAGATATGGCTATGGCAACTAAGCTCACCGCCCGTCGCACTCGCAAGACCTCGCCCACCAGCGAAACCCCGATGGTTCAGGGCATATTGATGGCGCTGTCCCTGCTGTTCATGGGCGTCATCCTGCTGCTGCCGCTTTACGCGGTGTTCCACGAGGCCCTGATCAAGGGACCCGGCGCCTATTTTGCCGCATTGGTGGAGAGCGACGCCCAGTCGGCCATAAGGCTGACCCTGCTGGTCGCGGCCATCGCGGTGCCGCTCAACCTGGTGTTCGGCGTCGCCGCCTCCTGGGCCATCGCCAAGTTCGAGTTCAAGGGCAAGGC
>JAHJOS010000062.1 GCA_018820005.1 Alphaproteobacteria bacterium
CAGTCGGGGCGTAGCGCAGCCTGGTAGCGCATTTGTCTGGGGGACAAAGGGTCGTGGGTTCGAATCCCGCCGCTCCGACCATTAATCCTGAAATCTGCTAGACTGCTGGTGGCGCATGCCTTGTGTGCGTGCGCCAGCCCTTGGTTTTTCGATGGCCCTTAGACCCCAAGACATTGCGAGTGCCCTCAGCCTGTGGCCGGACCTGGCCAATGGCACGGGCGAACTGGTCAATTACTCGGAAAACCATACATTCCGTATTGATACCCCTGCCAAGGGCAGTTTCAGCCTGCGGGTGCACCGCCAAGGCTATCAGTCCGAGGCCGCGATCCGCAGCGAGCTGGCCTGGCTTGAGGCTATTGGCCGCGACACGACGGTGCCCGTGCCCCAGCCTATTGCGGGCAGGGATGGTCGCTTGCTGCAGGTCTTCACGGCCCCCGATGGTACCCAGCGGCTGGCTGTGCTGTTCCATCAGATTGCGGGATCCGAACCTGATACCGACAGCGACTTGCCCGGTCTCTTCGCGACACTGGGCGCCTATGCGGCCCAATTGCATCGGCATGCCATGGCCTGGCAGCAAAGGCCCGATGACTTTGATCGCCCGGTCTGGCACGCGGCCGCGATTCTGGCGCCCGATGGGCTCTGGGGGGACTGGCGCCTGTCCCCGGACGTGGATGCAGAGGCGCGACAGTTGCTCGAGACTGTTTCGCACCTGCTGACTGAGCGGCTCGACGCCTATGGCACCGGTGCCGATCGCTTCGGGCTGATTCATGCCGATATGCGGTTGGGCAATCTGCTCGTCGACGCCGACCGGGTGACGCTGATCGATTTTGATGACTGCGGCTTTTGCTGGTTCGCCTATGATTTTGCCGCAGCCATTTCATTTCATGAAATGCGCGCCGACATGCCGGCGCTGCGGGACGCCTGGCTTGATGGATATGGTGGGGTAGGGGCGCTGGCCCCGCCCGCTCTGGCGTCTATCGATTCCATGGTGATGCTGCGGCGCATGGCGCTGCTGGCCTGGATCGGCTCGCATGGTGAAACCCAACTGGCCCAGACCCACCGTCCCGGCTTTGCTGCCGGCACGCTTAATCTGGCTCGGCGCTACCTCCGTGGCGCGCTGTGGCCGACCTAGATCAGCAGTTTGGCCTCGTCCCGCCGTTGGGTGGGCGCCATGTTGATGGCGCTGGCAATGCCCCAGATCAGGCCGGCAAGCAGGAAATAGTGGCGCCAATGGTCAGTGTCGATGATGGCCGATTCTCCCACCAGCATCGAGAAGGTGGCGATCGGGGGAATCATCATCAGGCGGTATCGGGTGGGTCGGAACAAGGACGTCGTGCCGCGCCACAGCGTCAGGATCACCAGCAGATAGTACACGGCTCCGCCGCCCCAGCCATAGACGTGCAGTACCGACACATAGACGTTGTGCGGCTCTTCGATCACCCGCAGATTGCGGAATTCATGGGGACCAATCCCCAGCGGATTGTCCAGGGCCAGCTCGAACGCATAGCCTTGGCGGCCGAAGCGGCCGGTGTCGCCGGAGTCATAATTCTGACCCGCTGCGCGTTGCTCGAACAGATTGGCGACCGACGGAATGCTCAACAGCCCGGCCAGCGCCACCAGCAGCATGACAGCCCCCAGCAGGGACATGATCATGATGCGCACCTTGTCGCGCGCTGATGCTTCCAGGCAAAAGCAGAGCACCAGCACGATCAGCGACGAGAAGGCGAAGTGCCCCCAGGCGGCGCGGGAAAAGCTGGCAAACACGCCGATGAACAGCGCCAGATAGATTGCGCCGGCCACCAGTTGCACCTTGCCGCGGCCCAGCAAAATGCGCTGCAGGGCAAACATGGCGGGCAGGATCAGGAACGGCCCGAACACATTGGGATCGTTGAAAGCGGCGCGCGCGCGGCCATACATCACGAAGATATCGCCGCCCGGCAGCAGGCCAAGATAGGCCAGCGTGCCCACAGCCGCACTCAGCACGGCGATGGCCGTATAGGCGTTCATGACCAAACGCATCCGCCGCTCGGTGGCTTCGGCGACATAATTGGCGATGAAATAGGACGTCAGCATCAAAAAGACGGTGACGATCGAAAAGATCAGCGCATCGCTGATCGGCGTGAACTTGACCTGAAAGCAGGCAATCAGCGCAAAGGGGATAAACCCGATCATCAGCGCCAGCAGCCCGAAGGTAGAGCGGTAAATGCCCATGCCGGCAAGGAAGGCGATGGGCAGCACCACCAGAAAGATCAGCTCATAGGGCGCGGGTTCGACGAACACCATGCCGCCGCTGAAGACCCACAGGCCGACCATGAAATCGAGCATGCGCATGGCGCGCGCGCGAATGACAGCAAGGCCGAGTCCATTGGACCCGGCCCCCAGGCTACCCCCGCTGTGGGCCGCCTCGCTCAATAGGCATTCTCATTCTTGGACAGCAGCGACACCGGCGTCATCGCCACGATGTAGAGGTCAAGCAGGATCGACCAGTGCTCGATGTAGTAGAGGTCGTGGTTCACGCGCTGCATGATCTTGTCGATGGTGTCGGTCTCGCCGCGCCAGCCATTTATCTGCGCCCAGCCCGTCATGCCGGGCCGAACCCGGTGGCGCGCGAAATAGCCTTCCACGGCATCATAGTAGAGCTTGTTATCGGCCTTGGCCTGCAGGGCGTGGGGGCGGGGCCCCACGATGGACAGTTCGCCCTTGAGCACGTTGAACAGCTGCGGCAGTTCATCGATCGAGGTTTTGCGGATGAACTTGCCCACGCGCGTCACGCGCGGGTCATCGCGGGTCACAAGCTTGCTGGCCGTGGCATCGGCCATGTCGGTGCGCATGGAGCGGAACTTGTAGATCTTGATCAGCTCGTTGTTAAAGCCATGCCGGTTCTGTCGGAAGAACACCGGCCCCTTGCTTTCAAGTTTGATGGCGATCGCCGTGACCAGCATGACCGGCGACAGCAGTACCAGCGCCACGATGGCGACCACCTTGTCGAAAATCCACTTGAACACGCGGTTCCAGTCCGAGATGGGCCGGTCGGCCATGTCGAACACGGCCAGATCGCCGACATAGGAATAGGCGCGATTGGTGAACTTGAGCTTGCTCATATGGGCGGACAGGCGAATGTCCACCGGCAACACCCAGAGCTGGGTCAGCATGTCGAGCACACGCTTTTCAGCCGAGAGCGGCATCGAGACGATGACCAAATCAACCGGGGTACGCCGCGCAAACTCGATGAGATCGGCCACTTTACCCAGCTTGGGAAAACCAGCCACGGCCTCGGGCGAGCGCGCGTCGAAGCGGTCGTCGAACAGGCCGAGCAGGGCAATGTCATTGCTGGCACTGGAGAGATCGGAAAGCACACGTCTGAACTCCAGTCACACAG
>JAHJOS010000498.1 GCA_018820005.1 Alphaproteobacteria bacterium
CACCCTCTTATAACTCATGTCATTCTTGGCAAGCGCGTGTCGCGGCGCAGTTGTGAACAGAAGTGTCACGGAACTTGTTCTTTATATGTTCACGCCTGCCGACAAGCAATGGCATGCTTGCCCCCATCACGAACTCGCAGCGATCGCAGATGAACTACGGGCCCAGGGTCGGCCAGTCCGCTGCTGATGGGCCGTTGATCGTCTGCGAATGCAACCTGTGCTGGCAGCCGCTGTTCTACTTGTCGACCGAGCTGGTCGTGGTCTTCCATTCCAGAACTTTCCTCGACGACCTCTTTGGCTGTGCGACAAGCGTGCGTTCTGGAATGTTCGCAAAGGGTTCTTCAGTAACGGAGATGCCGGCTATCTGATAGTGCGTCGGACTGCCAGCGTGCGACGTATCGCCGGAACTACCTCAGCCATTTCTAGATAGGCGCAAGGGCATGCCCTTCAGCACGTACCAGCGCCTGCAGGCGCGGGAACAGGTGTGGACCAACAGGTGGGCCTACGGCATCATGCAGACTATTGGCATGCTGCGATGAAGAATTAATGCCCCAAACAGATCAGGGACTTGGCGCGTTTGCGTAATTCTGAAGGCGGACCAGCAGATCCCCAGATTTTGCCTGCTGTTTGGCCAAGAACCACCGGATATCGGAGAATGTGGTGTCAGTCTCCATGAGCTCACCAACCAACTGAACGGCCTTGTCGGATCGGTCGATTTTGACGAGGGTATTTACAAGGTAATTCTGCAAGGAGTCGCCTGCGTGCCCAATGAGCAGGCCGTCACGGAAGATGGCGCAATTGGCCTCGATCAGATTGAGGACGTCATTAAAAGCCGACAGCATGGCTGCGTCATCAGCGGCTTCGTCGTATCGCTGCCACGCTGCCCGGAATGCCTCCCAGGAGGCGAGTGTTACCGATGCCGAGGCGGTCCTTCGCGCCAAGCTGGTTTGATAAATTGCGAAACCAATGCCCACTAGACCGATAGGGACGCCGACAGTGGTTGCCCACGCGGCAACCTGCTCGATCACTTCTCGGGCTTCTGCTGCGGTGCCTGCGGCTCGCTGGGCGGGTTAGCAGAAGATGGCCCAGTCGGCCTCGTCGGAAGCCTATCCAAGCGGTCCCGAAGCGGCTTGTTCCCTTGGGACCTTAGCTCATAGTCTGAAGGGCGACTAACCTTCGTTTCATAATCCGCCATTGGAAGACTCCTGCAGTAGCTGCCAGGATATCCGAGCTGGCAACGAGGTTCCATCTGGAAATGCAGGACGCATACAGGCTTAGTGGGACGCTCGGCCCCGCGGGCGCCGCTGGGCCACGTCCCGAATTGAACCGGAGTACGCGGTTTGCAATCCTACAAAACCCCAGGACTTGAGCCGCCCTTGCCCACTATGTCGCGCTCATGTCGCGTTGGCCGCATCCGCCTAGAAGCGAATTCGAGCCGCCCTGGTCGCCTTGATCGCATCTAGGTGCGATTGGCGTTCGTGCTTATAGTCAAACTCCGCGTCCACCGCCGCAATGAACTTTGACTGGGTAAAGTACCAATCGATGGTGTTTCCGTCACCGTCAAGAATCCAGTCGCCGATAGCCGACTTTGGCACGCTGTGAAAGACTAGCGTTAGGGACGCCGCCAGCGCCCGCTCGAGCAGGGCGTTGAGCTCCATGATATCGTCGACGGTTTCCTGCCCAGCTACTCGCCCCGCCTCAACGGACTTAATTCTGCGTTCAATCTGGTCCACGGTCCAATGCACAAAGCTGGATGTCGTGCCGTACAGCCAGCCTACCTCGCGGATGAATTCATGTTGGAGGGCAACTGGGAGCAGGTTCAGGTCTACCTCCCTTTGGACAGATATCCGATGCGACTGCAGCCGGTCGCGGTACTCATTTAGCTTTTCTTCCACCGTCTTGTCGTATCCGGACTGCTCGACCGAAGCGAGCTTGGCTGAAGCCTCCAGGACAAATCTCAGCTCCCGTTTAACGACGGCCTGAACGCCCTCAATTGCGAGGATCTCGATGGCGATGGCGCCCTCGATCAGTTCCTGGCTAAGGTACCGCAACAGGTGATTGCCCCTGTAAGTGGGATTTCGACTGATGCTTAAATTTATCGCGCGAAGGCCGCCGAGATATGCCCACATAATTTCATGGGTTCGCCTGAGGTGCGGGGCCTTGTCGGACTGCAAATCATCAAGGGACGTTCGCTTCATCCCCTGCCAAACTGGTTTGTCGTCGCCACTATCAGCGCTCATGCCAAAATTGCGGCATCGGCCGCCGCGATCTCGTCGGCATCATCCCCACGAGGGAACAAAGGGCCACAGGTATCCATCGTCA
This sequence comes from Alphaproteobacteria bacterium, assembly GCA_018820005.1. Taxonomy (GTDB): domain Bacteria; phylum Pseudomonadota; class Alphaproteobacteria; order Rhizobiales; family Devosiaceae; genus Devosia. The sequence goes on from JAHJOS010000498.1 coordinate 2,323, forward strand.
TCGTTATCGACGCGTGGCCCAGGCGGCGCGTGGCGGATCCGTCAGAGTAGTCGACCACCCTCGCGGTCTTCTCAACGCCCTTGCTGATCCAGATGAGCTTGTCGACTGACATAACTACAGTCCCAACGCCGCGATCACTTTTGCCGGATCGAGCTCGAACTTGGCTGCTCGAAGTTCGCGTACAAGTGACGACTTCCATGCCCCTGCCCCATCGAAGTCGAGCCAAATTGGCCCGACGTAGTCGCTTAGTATTTCCACCTCGCCCTGTCGCAGAACGCACACGTTCGAGCGCTTCAAGCGGCCGATGAAGTACCCGAGTTCGAACAGCACGTTCTGTCGAGGCCGAGCGTTCGGGGTCTCGCCTTGAAGGGCGCCAAAATCGTCCGGAGTAAAGAGCACGACTGCGAAATCAACGTCGTCGAAGGCTTCGATCTTCTCAATGGTCGAGCGACCCTGGTTTGGTTGCTCATGCAGAATGATGGGCAAGAGCCCTAAGTCGGTCAGAAAACGTGCAACCGTGTTCTTGGGACCGTCGGCCCGTCCGTGCACTATGAATATCCGGTTGTTGCGTTGCCGCAAAACGGGGTGCTCTGGCTCCTGCGGCGCCATATCGCTGATGTCCGCCTCCAGCGTAGAGATGGCCGACGCTAGAAGGCTCTTCGACCGAGTAATGTCTGACGTGAGGCCGCGTCGATACTCCGGCAAGTTGGGACCGGAGTATCCGCCGCGTCCAAATGGGTCCGCCATTTGGATAGAGTGGAACCCGTGGATAGAAGAGGCAGAGGAATACCGGTCGTGATCACTTGAGCCAGCCGGAAATGCTCGATCCACCGCTGCCGCGATGTCTGCGATCAATCGAGATAGTTCGCCGTCGTCATCGGGGTGGGCGTTTGCGATATCAAACGTATCCAGGCGTTCCGCCACTTCTTTCAGGCGACGAAGGCCCGAGCGCAATTCTGCTTCGGTTTTGGGGACGATTGGTGGCTGTGCGGGTGGTCGGCGCGCCATGCTAAACTGCCTCCTGGAAAAGCCGGACGGGGATGTGAATTGGAAAACAGCGGGGTCTGCAGCGCGTGCGGTCACTCATTTGATCTGAAATCCAAACGAGTCCTGATCATTGTGTACGTCCGTCCCAGTCAGCTGTGCGCCGGAACGGGCAAACAGGATCAGTCCTGACCACGCTCCACCTAGAACGATAACCAGCCGGCCGAGCGCGTTGAATACCGTTGCCATTGATGCCCCGTATCCGAACTGTCGTCCAGTCGAAGTAAACGACCGCTATCCGCCTTTCTGACGACAAAGCGGTCGGGCGGCTTACGGCCCCACGTCAGCCGATGTCGACAATGGCAAGCTGCAAAATCGATCAAGGCCCGAATTCAGATTGTCCTGAGTTCCAGCGCCCGCACAGCAACAGGCACTCTATGGTACTTCATCACGAGATTAGCGCTGGCAGCGTATTCCTTTGGTCCGGAGCGCCTTTAGGTTGCCTATATAAGGTTACTCGGCTTTGGATGTTAATCGTTAACCAGGCACTGCCTAATTTCGCTGCAAGCGAAAGAGGGAGCAGCGCCACGTGGTCGTGAAACGAGGACGCCCAATCAAAGGGGACATACCACTCACCTCAACGGAACGGGCCAGGCAAACTCGACGTCGAGCAGCAGCGCGAAATCGAGCTTTCGAAACGTTCGCCAATGTCGTGAGGCTGGAGGCTGATAATGTTCATGCCAAAGGCGTCATCTTGACCGAACGCCAGGCGCGACTAATAGCGTCGCGTGCCGTTATGAACCTGAAATGGCTCGACGACCGTTTGGCGGACTTGGATGCCGCAGCCGACTTCTTTAGCCTCGATGAAAATGGGCGCCGCCAAAAGTAGATAAGCGAAAGCCGCGGACATTTTCGCTCGTAGCTAAATCATTCGAGGCGTCGGAAAGGCCGATTGGTGTCGACCGGCGAAGTCCGACGTCTTGGGGGCCGAAAGCAGAATGGCAGTACTTTGTGACGCTCCGTTGGAAACAGACATCTGATCGCTGGTGAGCAGACGCCGACAGCAGGTAAGGCCAGTATACCGCCTACGTTTCGCCTGCCGCACCTATGCCGGTCTGCCGCCTCACCATACGCGTCAATTCTATGTAGACTTCAGGCATCCAATAAATGGACCGAAGTCTTGATCAAAAGCATATACGCGGCTGCCGAAGGCGGTGCGACCATGGTGCTCCGTCGATCAGCTAAATTTCTATGCTGTCGAAGACGACTTCCTGTGCCTTTTCCACGATCTCTCGACCGCGGCGAGGATTTGCGATCATTGCCCGTTCGAAGCTGCGCAGGCAGTTCGCGTGCGGAGCGGCCGGCGTGTGGACCTTGGCAGCAATGGCCCGCTGCTTTGGCGTGGCTATTCCGGTGACCGATGCGGTGAGTGACGGCGCGAAGAGCGTTATGAACAAGGCGCGTTCTATCTGGAGAGCTTCTCGCTCGTTGAGCGCGAAGAAGTCGATGATGACTTCCGCCCGCCGGCGTCTGGCCGGATCGGCAGAGGCTGGCCTAGCGATTAATCCGTCGAAATCGATCAGCAGTTCCGGATCCTCGTCCCAATCGCCAAGCGGAAAACAAAGAAACGGACCTTCAGCCTGCAAATTGCTGGCCTCCACCCCTGCAAGGCCTCGAACACCGGCTATGGGAAAGAAATTAGACTTATAACGGCTGTTGCACTCCTTGCAGGAGGCCGCGTAGTTGCAAGGGTCAAAAGCCAACCAATAGTACGCTCCGGCGACGCCGCCGGTGGCGAAGGGATACTGTTTCGGGGCGTTGGCCTTAGGCCACGGCTCTACCGCGTTCTTGGGCCGGAAATGCTCGACGTCCAGATTGTACGTGCCGCGTTGCCGCTCAAATTCCGGGCACTCGCAGAAAATGCATTTATGATACTGCAGGCTCATAAAGGCGGACTTGATGTCCGACCACTTCGGTCCGCCCTCGCTGTATTTCTCGTCATCGAGCAGCTTGCGCGTATGCTTGGTCGCGCGCGTGCGCCATGTGTCATTGACATCGTCGACAGCTTGCTCGATCGACTCTTTGGTGGAGGCGTACCGTATCACTCTTGGCTGCTTCCCGCGGATCCGCTCAAGTTATCGAGATATTCCAATGCGGCATCCGGGTCGCCGTCCGCTGCACGCTGATACAATCTCCTTGCGTCGTTCTGGAAGGACTCCGGTCGGGTGCTGGTTAGCCCGAAATAGGAAGAAAGCAACAACTGCTGCATGCTGCGCCCATGAACGTTCTCCTCGAGCTGCTCGACGAGGGCCGTGCCATCCTCGGCCGTATCC
>JAHJOS010000499.1 GCA_018820005.1 Alphaproteobacteria bacterium
CATGACGCTGTCGATACCGATCAGGGTCACGCCGCGCAGGATGAAGGGCAGCACATTGGTTTCAAGCCCGATGCCGCCGGCATTGCCCAGCGCCGCGACGGCGCCGCCATATTTGACCTGGCGCAGCAGCTTGCCCAACACCGGCCCGCCGACGCAATCGACGACGCCAGCCCAGCGCGCCGATTCCAGCGGCTTGTCGGGCTGGGCGAGGAATTCGGCGCGGTCGAGCACGCTGGTGGCCCCGAGCATCTTGAGCGCGGCGGCCTGTTGCGGGCGCCCCGACAGCGCCACTACGCCATAGCCGAGCCTGGCCAGCATTGCAGTCGCGGTCGAGCCAACGCCGCCCGCCGCGCCTGTGACCAACACCTCGCCGGAAGCTGGCGTGACGCCATGCGCCTCAAGCGCATTGATGGCCAGCATGGCGGTGAGCCCGGCGGTGCCCACGATCATGGCGTCACGCAGGCTCAGCCCCTCGGGCAGCGGCACCAGCCAATCGGCATCGACGCGGGCGCGCTCGGCAAAGCCGCCCCAATGGGTTTCACCGACGCGCCATCCGGTCAGCACCACGGGCTGGCCAACGGTGTAGCGTGGGTCGGCGCTGTCGCGCACCGTGCCGGCAAAGTCGATGCCGCAGACATGGGGATAGGTGCGCACCAGCCCGCCTGCACCAGTCACGCAGAGCCCGTCCTTGTAGTTGAGCCCGGCCCAGGCGATATCCACCGTCACATTACCTGCGGGCAGGCGATCATCGTCCATGGCCTCAACGGCAGAGCTGATTGTGCCCTGCGCGTCGCGATTGGTCACCAGCGCGCGAAATGTCATGAAGCGGCCTCCGTCCGTTTTGCTTTGGACGGCAGTGTGCCCCGAACCGGGGCGCTTTCCAACCGTGTGGCTAGCCTTTGACGGCGCCGCCTGTGAGCCCGGAGATGATATAGCGCTGGGCCAGCAGGAAGAAGGCGATTGCCGGCATGATCGACAGGGTCAGAAAGGCCAGGATGCGCGGCCAGTCCGAGCCAAACTGACCCTTGAACTGCATGATGCCGAGCGGCCAGGTGTATTTGTCCTCGGAATTGAGCACGATCAGCGGCAACAGGAAGCTGTTCCAGCTGCCCACGAAGTTGAACACGCCCACGGTAGCAATGATGGGCAGGCTCAGCGGCAGGGTGATGTACCAGAAGATCTTGATGTAGCCGCAGTTATCCATGCGCGCCGCGTCGATCAGCTCCTTGGGCAGTTCCTTGAAGAAATTGTGGAATAGCAGCACCGAGAAAGACACGCTGAACGCCACCTGCACCGTAATGATGCCCCAGTGGCTATCGAGCATGCCGAGGTCGCGCATCTTGATAAAGAGCGGCAGGATGCCGGTGGCCGAGGGGAACAGCAGGCCCAGCATCAGATAGCCCAGGATGAACTTGCTGCCGAAGAACTTGATATGGGCCAGGGCGAAAGCCGTCATCGAGGCCACCAGCGTCGAGAGCAGCACGGTGCCGCCGGCGATCAGCAGCGAGTTCCAGAGCGAGGCAAAGTAGCGCGGCCCGCCCATGATTTCGACAAAGCGGATCGGGTCCCAGCTGGCGGGCAGGCCAAAGGGATTGACGCGCAGTTCGCCGATCTCTTTGAAGCCGCCCAGGGCGGTGGTGTAGAAGGGCACGATGACGAACAGCGCTACAACTAGCAGGGTCAGCCACTGGATGGGCGTGGTGACGGGCTGGCGCTTGCGGGAGGTTGCGGCCATCAGTTCTGCTCCACCTTGAAGAGAATGCGTCGATAGGCCAGCGCCACGATCACGCAGGCGATGAAGAGGATCACGCTGATCGCGCCACCGAAGCCCAGTTTCATGCGCAGGATGCCGAACTGGTAGAGGAAGGTGACAATGGTGTGGCTCGAGTGGCTGGGCCCACCATTGGACAGCGGGATGATCAGGTCGAACAGCTGCAGCGCGCCGGTGATGGCAAAGAACACCGAGATGACGATGGCCGAGCGGATCATGGGGATCTTGATGTGGCGCACGATCTGCCAGCGCTTGACGCCATCGAGCCGGGCCGCCTCGATCACCTCGCTGGGAATGGACTGCAGCCCGGCGATGAAAATCATCATGTGGAAGCCGAAATACTTCCAGGTGATCACCAGCATGATGGCGGGAATGACCCAGAATTTGTCGCCCAGCACGAAGGGCATGTCGACGCCAATGGCATCGCCAATGGCCGGCAAGAGGCCATAGTTGCCGTCATAGACGAAGTTCCAGATCAGGCCGGCGGCCACTTCGGCCAGCATGAAGGGCAGAAAGAACAGCGTGCGCAGCACGTTGATATGCACGCCGCGCTCGGACAGTGCGATGGCGCACCACATGGCCAGCGGCAGCTGCACCACCAATGACACCACCACAACGATCAGGCTGTTGCGCACGGCGGTACCGAAATTTCGATGGGTCAGCACATCGGCATAGTTTTCGAAGCCGACGAAATCGGTGATCGGGCCATATCCGTTCCAGTCAAAGAACGAGAAGGTGGCCGCATCCACCATGGGCAGCACGACGAACAGCGAGAACAGGATCAGCGCAGGTGGCAGGAACAGCAGCAGCGCCGGCAGGCTGTTGCGCTCGAACAAGCGGCGTTTGCGCGATCCCGCGACGGCGCCCACATCGGCACCGGTGGCAATGCTGGCCATGGCCAAATAACTCCCCGAATATTCAGTCGGCGGGCGAAAGGGTAACGCCCGCCGACTGTGGACCTGGCGACCTAGAGTGAGTCGTCCACGGCTTCCTTGATCATTTCGGCGGCTTCTTCGGCACTCATGGAGTTGCCAGCCAGCTCGGCAGAGATGTCATTGACGACGCCACCGACATTGGGGCCAAGAGCCTGATCGAAGAACAGGGCGTGCCAATGGGCACCGGAAATATCCTTGCCAATCTGCACCTTGAAGGGGTTGGTCATGACATCGGCCGCACCCTTGGCGATCGGGATGTAATAGGCTTCCTTGGCGTATTTGGCCTGCTGTTCAGGCGAGTTGAAGAACTCGATCCATTTGACAGCAGCATCAGAGGCGTTCTTTGAGAACAATACGCCGCCCAGACCACCCAGCGTGTCAGTGGGGTCGCCCTTGCCACCTTCGATGGTCGGGAACGGCAGGATGCCCAACTGATCGTCGGGAATGCCGGCCTTGTTGGCAGAATTGTCCTTCATGGCGCCGTAGTCCCAGTCGCCCATCAGGTGCATGGCGGCCTTACCATCGCCAAACAGGCCCGAGGCATCGCCATAGCTGGCAGCCAGGAAGCCTTCCTGCCATGGATCAAGCGCAGAAAGCTGAAGAAAATAATCGCCGGCCTTGACGAAATCCTCGCCAGCAAAGCCATCGCCTTCGCCACGAGCAGCGGCATCAAAGCCGTCCTTTCCAGCTAGGCGAATGACCAGCTTGGACCACCAGAAGTGGGCCGGCCATTTATCCTTGGCGCCAATGGCGATGGGCGTGATGCCCGCGTCCTTGAACTTCTGAACGCCGGCCAAGAAGCCATCCCAGTCACTCATGCTGGCGGGATCGACACCAGCCTGCTCGAACAACGCCTTATTGTACCAGAGCACAACTTCACTGACGTCGCGGGCGACACCATACATGTGCCCATCGGGCGCTGTGAAAGCTGACACACCGGCAGTGCCGATATTGGCTTTTGCCTCGTCGCTCAGGACGTCTTCGACCGGACGCAGCACGCCAGCGGCGGCCTGCTCATAAAAGACGCCACCACCCCAGGAATGGAAAACATCGGGCGCATCGGCCGACTGCAACAGCGTGGTCAGTTTGGCCTTGAAAGCCTCGTTCTCCAGAAATGGCAGTTCAATCTTGATGTCGGGATTGGCCGCCATGAACTCGGCGGCGATGCTGTTCATCAGCTCCACTTCAGCAGGAATGGACGTGATGTGCAGATGTTTGACAACTGTCTGGGCCTGGACCGGCATGGCAGCCGCCAGCCCCAGCATTGCGACGAGCGCAAGACGCTTCATTGGTTTCTCCTCATGTCCTCACGACAGCTCCCGAGGCACCTTTTTGGACCTTCCCGGCTGTGGCAGGCCTTATGCGTCCTCCCGCACAATCCCCGCTTGATACTTTCTACGCATTCCGTAAAAGATATACAAGAGGAACGTGCCTCAGCGAATGGTCAGCACAACTGACCGAAGTGATCCGCGTGGTTTTTTGTTGTCTGGCAAGTGTTTCACTCATTTGCCGCTGCGGCTTCGTGCGGATCGGGCACGAAACGGCTTGCGTTTTAATACTGATAACCAACTAAATAAGAGATACCGTGCACCCCAGGGGCGCGGCGGGCCTGGAGGGTGGCAGAGACCACCCCCGGCGCCGAAACGAGGAGGACAGAACAGCATGGCTGAGCTCAAACTGCGCGGCATCACCAAGAGCTTCGGCGTCGTGCCGGTCTTGCACGACATCAATCTCGATATTCCGGACGGGTCCTTCGTGGTGTTTGTCGGCCCCTCGGGCTGCGGCAAGTCCACCCTGCTGCGCACCATTTCGGGCCTGGAAGAGCCCAGCGCCGGCTCGGTGCTGATCGGGGGCGAGGATGTCACCGATTTTGACCCCTCCGAGCGCGGCGTCGCCATGGTGTTCCAGAGCTATGCGCTCTATCCGCATATGACGGTGGAGCAGAATTTGGGCTTTGGCCTGCGCATGGGCGGCATGCCAAAGGACCAGGTGGCGGTGCGCGTGGCCGATGCGGCGCGGGTGCTCGAACTGGCGCCGCTGATGGATCGCAAGCCGCGCCAACTCTCGGGCGGGCAG
>JAHJOS010000500.1 GCA_018820005.1 Alphaproteobacteria bacterium
CGCACGGTCGGTAGAGATACCCCGTGCGGGTGGCCCAAAATGTTGGCGTGTGCGGTTAAATGCCAGCCCACTTCTTGGCCAAGGCAACCAAACAGGGCGCCAGATTGGGCTGTTTAGATCTGCTTCAGTATGAAGCCTGGACCTTGTCCCTGAGCAACTCTGTAGGCGCGACCCGATGCAATAACCGCGTCTACCGCTTTAATGAGTATTGCCCGATCATCGCCGAACATTCGACGGCTAGGAACGATGTAGGTTCCGTTGGCTACGCTGGCCACCGAGAGCACGGACGCGATTGCGTCTTCAAGTGTCAGTTCAATGCGAAGGGCCATTCTGGCCTCCTAACAAATCGCTGGTCAGGCGGGGCGACGCTTTCAGTTCGTCGATGCCCCTTATTATCAAACGGGTGGCCTAGAGGTCAAATGCCGACCAAAGCTCCGTTTAGACCTTATCGGGATGCGATTGGGCCAATTATTGATCTATTTGTCGCCATTGCAAAGCCTGTTGGCTAACCCGACATAAGTCAAAATCGCAGGAGTAACGAAGAGTGTCATCTATAGACTGGGCTCAAAAAGCTGAACCAATCGGAGCCCCTTTCAGCGTTGAAAGCCGGGAGTTAGTCAATGTCGTCCGAGCGATTATGGAGCACCCTGACGTCGAATACCCAGAGCAGGCGCTTGTCAGCATAGATTACCCGATCAACGGCAAGACCACGCTGAGCTACGCAGACATCAAAGCCCTTTACCTGCGGGATGATTACCCGCTGTCTTCTTCAAGGAAGTGGGACGAGCCTAGAAATGCACGGATCTAACTGATCGGGCCGTCCACTCACTGTTTAAGTGTGGAGCCCCACCGGTTCCAGCTGATTGCTGTCCGGTAGGGTTTGGCTGGCAGTCTCTGACCCGTGGCCAGCCTATGTGATGTTGCGGGGCAAAGAGCAACTTGACGGAGGCGTCAAGTTGCTGAATTTGCACAGCAATTCAAGACATGCTATCGTTAGCAAATGATCCCAGCCGCACTTGAGATTATGAGCCAGTTCAATACCGTCGCAGACTTCCTAGGCCTTCTCGGTATGTGGGCCCTTTGGCCTTTTTTAAAAACATAGAACTTGACGGTCCCGTCATTTTGGCGGCCCGGACGCAACTTGGACTGCGGGTGCCCCCAGATGTTGGAGTGTGGGGGCTAGAGTTCTCGGATGTCGCCGCTTGCCCCGCCTGCTATCAGGCTCACGTTGCGCGTGTAGATGACGCCAGAGTCCCCAGTCAGCAAAGCGAGTTCGCCACCCGTCTCGATCACAACGTCGATCAGACGAGCTTGGGCAGTGTTATCGATGCGCACGGCAGACGGGGTGATGCTCCCATCACCGAAATCGCGGCCCAGGCGGCCACCGAACATGGCAAACCGGCTGTCGTTAATGAAGCGGAGCAGCCCTCCGCGCCCGCCGTCATAGTCACCCTCGAAATCAATCCAGACCACGCTCTCGTGCCCGGTGATGGCATTGTTGGAGCTCAGCGTCCCACGTCCGAAATCTGCGCCGGTGCAACGCTCGGTCAGGACAAAGGTCTTGCGGGTCGCGTCGGTGGTCCAGTGCGCATTGCCGCCATCTTTGCTGGCCGACGAAAAGTCGCAATCGAAGAACGCGACTAGGCCGTTTACGTTATCGGCAAACCAGCAGTCGCGGGGCGTGGCATCAGATCCTGGATAGCGCAGCGAACAATTCTCCAGCACCACGTTGCCGGTGATATTTTGCAGGTGCAGGCAACCACCCAAGCCGCCGCCGCCCTCGATGTCAAAACCCGTCAAGCGCAACGGCGCATTGGTGCGTAGACCATTGCTGGTAAGCTGGACGCGCGTGTTGTTGTTGAGCGCGCCGCCGCCACGATTGACGATGACGTCTGCACCCGCGTTGATTTGCGCCCAGGTGTGATAGGCGGCATTCACCGCCGCAGCATCAGCCGCCTTGGAAAACTCTGCGTAGTGGCCCCATTCATCCAGAACCGTCAGATCAAAGACGCGGGCAACAGCGGAGCGCGTCGCCTTGCGCGCATTGGGATAGCTTGCGTCCGTCGACCAGGTCAGATTATTGGCATTGTGGGTCAGCGCCCGCCCTACTCCGACATATTCAAACCACGCGGCTTTGGTCAGCACCTTCGTGCCGCTATTCCACCAGAAGTCACGAATGAACGGGCCACCATCCACCTCAACACGCGGGGGCAGCGCTGACGCATTGATCAGGTCGGTGGCGCGGTGAAGCGATTTGACTGGCTGGCCAGCTTGCCCATTGTTGGCATCATTGCCGGTCGCTAGATCGACAAAGAGCGGCGTTCCGTTGAAGAACGCTGCCGGCAAGATATCCTCTGCCGTAAGGCCAGACTGCCAGGCACCAGTCACCTTACGAGGATTGAGCGGATAGCTCGTCTGATTCCACTCGCTATCGGCCACCACCGCTAGGGCGCCACCCCACCCACCCGACACTGGACTGTGGCTGGGCAGGCGCGACACAAGCCGCGACGGCGACCGGCTTACATCGCCCACGGCTCTAACCCGCCATCACATAGGTTGCAGTTCCGCTGGTATATGCCGTGCAGTTCAGCCGGACGCCCATCGGGCCTGCG
>JAHJOS010000501.1 GCA_018820005.1 Alphaproteobacteria bacterium
CTTCTGCGATTTCCTAAAAGCTGCCATCCCTCAAAGACGCGCCAGACGGCTGAAACGGGGTGGGAAGCGGACGGGCGGGTTTCGGGCAAGCAAGGCACAAAGCCTGTCGTTTACGTGACCATTGAGTTTCGTCGGCAGCGCGCGCCATCTCCTTCGCACAGCGGAGGCGGTTCGCAGTCTAAAAACAGACACTTTGCCGAACGGAAGTCGAAGCAAGTCTGCCTCACAGAATTTCGGTAGACATCAAGTGGACGATCGGACGTCGGGCCTACGCCAGCTTTACCGAACTGGCTGCCGCAAAATTGCGCTATTGATGCGCCACAATGCACTCACAAAGACACAAAGGGCGCCTACTTGGCGCCCCTTTGGTCAATCAGATCGATGGCTACGTCTAGAATTCGTTCCAGTCTTTGGCAACAGCAGCATTGCCACGGCTGATATAGGCCTTGGCTGCGTGCTTGACCTTGTCCTGCAAGCCCTTGATGGCGATACGCTGGGCCGGGACGGCCGCCGGCGCAGCCCTCGCCGGTCGGACGCTTTCATTGAGTACGAAGATATCAACGATCCGGTCGAGTTCGCTGGCCTGACCCTCCGTCTGCTCAATTGCCGCATTGGTTTGTTCCACCAAGGCAGCATTGTGCTGGGTCATCTCGTCCATCTGCCGCACCGCGACATTGACCTCCTCGATCGAAGACGCCTGTTCCTTGCTGTCGCGTGCAATGGCTTCCATCACCAGGCTGTTCTCGCGGATCCCCGCCAGAATGGCTTCCAGCTTACTGGCCGCTTCGGCCACCAGCTTGGAGCCGCCCGCCACCTCGGTGGCGCTCTGCTCGATCAGCAGCTTGACATCCGAGGAGGCGCTGGCCGCTGACTGCGCCAGCCGCCGCACTTCCACCGCCACCACGGCAAAACCCTTGCCAGCATCACCCGCGCGCGCCGCTTCCACCGAAGCGTTTAGCGCCAAAAGGTTGGTTTGGAAGGCGATGTCATCGATCAACCCGATGATATTGGATATCTTGGATGAGGAACTCGTAATCCGCTCCATCGCCCCGGTCGCCTGGGTCATGACCACACCGCCTTCTTCGGCGGCCCGCGATACTTCCCGAGACTTCACGCTGGCATCCTGGGCCTGTTTGGCGCTCTGCAGCACCGTGGTTGCCAATTGCTCCATGGTCGCCGAGGTCTCTTCGATCGTGGCAGCCTGCTTGGTCGTTCGCTCGCTCAGATCATTGGCGCCGGCCAAAATCTCGCCGGTCGCCGCACGCACGCCGCGGGAGGTGTTGCGCAACTGACCCACGATATCTGTCAGCTTGTCAGCCACTGCATTGGTATCGTCTCGCAACTTGGCAAAGGCGCCATTGTGCTGGCCACTAACGCGTTGAGTCAGATTGGTGTCAGCCAGGCTTGACAGCACCCGCCCGGTTTCCCCAAGACTTTCGCCCATGGTGGTGATCAGCCCATTGATCGATGTGGCCAGATTGGCCAGTTCAGGATCGCCGTAGCTGGTTTCGATGCGGGCCGAGAAGTCGCCATTGCTGGCTGCATCTACCACGCGGTTAAAGTCGCTGGACAGCTGCTGCATCGTCGATCGGCGTTCCTGACGGCTGGTGGCCGTGGTGCGCTGTACTTCGTCGGCAAGCAGTTCGGCTTCCTGGGCGCTGGACCGGGCCTGTTGTGAACGCTCGTCGGCTATCTGAAGCAGGTGGTGGGTATTGACGGTCATCCAGACCAGGCCGATCGCTTCGATAATCAGAATTACGGCGTGCAACACCACACGCCCAAAGCCGCCGCCACCATAGAAGATCAGGTCGTCCAGCGTCATGCCCAGCACCAGATGGTGCACGGCAACCAGCGCTGCACCCAGTAAGATGGCTTTGGTATCGTAAAGCAGGGCGCAGACAGCCAACCCGGCGAAGAACGCCATGTGGATGTCATTCTGTTCGGGCTGACCGCGAGTGGCAATCAAAATGGCCATAACCTGCGCCATCATGACGGCCACTGCCATATAGCGGAATGCGGCTGACTGGCGGCTGATCAGGTAGGTGATAGCCAGCGCGGCGAGCCCTAGGCCGGCCAACATGCTGGCCAAGCCCAAGGCCCCCTGAAACCTCAGTTCGGAGATGAGTGCGATCGCGGCCATGGTCGCCGCCAGAGCGGCAACAAAGATCGATGCGCGACTGCGGATGGTGTCAAGTGTCATGTTGTTTCGCGATCTGGTTGAGGAGCACAGAGCCCGGCAGCCTTGAGGAAAAACAGCGCACCAAGGCTTCTGGCCCGCTGCTGGAAATCGGCGTCGACAGCATAGGCCACGACGATATTGGGAAGGGTGGTTGGTGCCACGACATATCCGCCGGCAGCGCGCACGATCGACCAGGCTGTCTCTTCGCTGGTGAAGGGAGGAAAGGCGACCGCCATTTGGCCCTTGCTCTGCGGTGCCAGCATGAAGGCCGCAACAAGTAGCACCGAAACAGCCGAGAAAATAAACGCTGGAGCCATTTGGCGCATTCTAGCGAGCCTCACGCGGACATTCGGACCACGTTCACGGACACGATATTAGGCTCGAAGGGTTACCAATTTGATTAAATTCTACCGCTCTGCAAAACGGTGGTAGCACTCGTTCTAGCGCAGCTTGGGCAGTTTCTTGTACTTCACTTCAAGTGCGCCAAGTCCGCTTGCAGGCTGACCCAAGGGCTGCTCGAACGACTGCAATGGGGTCGCAACCGGTCGATACGCGGTCGGTGCATCTCAACCGCAGACAGGCTGTCCGGCTTGTTGGTGGCCCAAACA
>JAHJOS010000502.1 GCA_018820005.1 Alphaproteobacteria bacterium
GCCCAGTCGCGCATTGCCGCCGTCGCCGCCCGAGCGCATGGCGCCGGCCATGCCCTGGGTGGGGTCGATCAGCGAGCCATAGAGATCGCGGATGTCCATGCCGAGCTGGCGCTGGCCGAAATACCAGCCGTCAGGGCTGGGGACGCCGAAGTTGGTGAGGTTGAGAATGCCCAGGTCCACGGCGGCAACAGCGACATAGGCGGTCTGGCCAGCGGCCAGATTGCCCAGGGCGACGTCGACGGTCACGGTCTGGCGCGGCAGGGAGACTTCGGGCGTGGTCAGCTTGACGTCGAGCTTGCGGTCACCCGGCTCGACATCGGCAAAGGCCAGGCCCAGGGCACGGGCCGGCATGCGCTTCTCGCCGGCATCAGACGGACGATAGAGCACGGCCGTCACATAGGCGCCCGGACCCCATTCGTCGGTGACGGTCAGGTCCACGGTGGTGCCGTCGGCGGGCACGTCCACGGCCTGCATGTCGATGACGCGGTTGTCGATCACCATCACCAGTGCGGTGCCGGCGAACTGCGGATCGAGCTTGAGCTTGGCGGTTTCGCCGACGCGATAGGCTGGCTTGTCGAGCGCGACCGACAGGGTGTCGGGCGTGTTGGAGCCGGCCTGGGCATAGTAGTAGCCGGCGTAGAATTCATAGCTCGAGGAGGTCGCGTCATCGCCCGTGGTCTCCACGGTCAGCTGATAGCGGCCCCAATCGACATTGGCGCCCACTTTGATCGAACCGCCATCGGGCGTATCGGCTGTGCCGCTTGCGACGTCACGGGTGGTGGTGATGGCTTCCCACTGCCAGGTGCTGCCATTGCGGTACCACTGGTAGTTGGTGTCGAGGCGCTGCAGCGTCCAGGTGACGCCGGTCTTGGCCACGGCCTTGCCCTCGGGCGAGACGGCGATCACGTCGAACTCGGCCGCGCTGCCCGATGCCAGGCCCGAAGGATCGGAGAACACCGGCTTGATGCCGATGCGATCGCTGGTGGCCAGCACGGGACGGCTGATGGCGCGTTCGATGCTGCGGCCATTGGTATCGATCAGGCGTAGCAGCACCTGGGCCTCGAGCGGCCGTGTGGTGGTCTGCGTATCGGGCAGGGTCACCTCGGCGACGGCATTGCCGGATTCGTCAGTGGTGCCCACGACGCCCAGGGGCTCGCGGGTGGTTTCCATGGTGTCGTCTTCACGGCCAAAGGTATAGCCGGGGAAATCGGCGAGGGTCTTGACCGGGCGGATAATGGCATCGGCCTCGATGGACAGGTCCGGCGCGGTGGCGCCATAGAGATATTTGGCCGCCACGTCGATCTGGGTCACGGCACCGGCCACGAAGGGCGCGGCATCGGGGGTGGAGACCTCAAAGGCCAGTCGTTCGGGCTCAAAGTCCTCGACCAGGAAGCTGGTGGACGACAGGGCCTCGGCATTGGGGTCCGAATACAGTCGCACCGTCCAGGAGCCGCGCATGGCTTCCTCGGCCATGGGCAGGGCGGAGAAATAGCTGCCCAGGCCGGTATCATCGAGCAGCTGCTTGCTGGCGACGACGCCATCGGGGCGCTCGACTTCCAGGGTCAGCGGCAGGCCGGCCACGGCCTTGGCATGGTCATCGCGCAGCAGCGCGGTGAGGAACACGGTTTCGCCGGGGCGATAGACGCCGCGCTCGGTGGTGGCAAACAGGTCGAGCGGGCCGGGCGAGGGACGGCCCTCGACGCCACGGTCGGTCAGATCAAATGCGGGCTTGGAGAGATCGAGGAAGGCATAGTCGCCGTCTTCGGTCTCGGCCACCAGCAGCTGGGGCGCGCGGCCGCCGGTGCCGCGGGCCAGGCCCGGCGCAAACACGGCCTGGCCATTGGCGTCGGTGGTGCCTTCGCCCAAGATGTCATTGTTGAGCGCCACCAGGCGCACCTTGGCATTGGCCAGCGGCTGGGCGCTGGTCAGGCTGCGCACAAAGGCGTGCACGCCGTCGTCGCCGGCGACCGTGGTCAGGCCCAGATCGGTGACGATGAACCACTGGGTGGCCTTTTCGCTCCAATAGTCGTCGTTGCGGTCGCCCTTGATGCGGGCGGTCACCACATAGGCGCCGGCCGGCATGTCGCCGATGGCGTCGGCCACCGGAATGGCGGTGGTGGTCAGTTCATTGGCCTGGCCGCGGGCCAGATCGATCTCGCCGGTCCAGACCTGTTGGCCGACGCGGTCGGCAATGTCCTGGGCGGCATAGTCAGTCAGATTGCCCTGGAAGATGCCATCGCGCACGGCAGCGGCAACGCCGCGATCGCCAATGCGGTAGATCTTGAGCTCGGCGATGTCGGCATTGACCGAGGTGATCGGCAGGCCGCCGCCGAGGCCGGCGGGCATGACATAGGCGTTGTTGGCAAAGCCGACGAAGGGCGCGCGGTCGGGCACATAGACATTGAGGTCAACGTCCTGGGCCAGCACTTCGCCATCGGCCGAGGGCAGGCCGGCGCGCAGCTTGATGGCATAGCGGCTGCCATGCTGGACGCCTTCGATACAGATCTGGTCGGCTTCGGTCTCGACCGAAACCTGCGGCGCATCGGCTACCACCACATAGGCGGAGAGGTCCGTGCTGCCCAGCGGATTGGAGAAGACGGCGCAGATGCGCGGCGCAGCGGCTTCCGCATCGACCACATGGTCGGACACGCGGAAGCCATGCTGGGCAACGACGTCAGCCAGATGGGCCACCAGATCGCTGTCATCGATTAGCGACAGGCTCACCCGCATGCTGGCAATGGCCTCGCGCCACATCTCGCGATATTCAAAGCTATAGGCCAGATCGCGCAGGGCGTCGGCGCGGTCCTGCGGCGCATCGGCGCGCAGGAACGCATTCATGGCGGCAGACGAGGCAGTGACCGCCAGATCATAGCTGTTGTCGCCTTCGGCCTGGCCGGCCACGGCATTGGCGCGGGTCAGCAGGGCGTCGGCGAGGCCGAGCCAGATCAGGCCGTCATTGGGGTTGATGGCCAGGGCCTGACGATAGGCTATGATGGCACCCGCGGGGTTCTCGGCGCCATAGGCCTCGTCACCTGCGGCGACCAGATCGGCATAGGTGGTCTTGGGTGGCGGCGCATCGGTCTGAGGCAGCTCATTGACCAACTGGTTGGCAGCGTCGATGACGTCCTGAGCGGGGAAGGGCAGTTCGGCCTGGCGCTCGGCCTGCGTGACAGCGGCAGACGGCACGCGGCTGATCTTGCCCGAGGTCGCGCCCTTGAACTGGGTCTGTTCGCCCACGGCGCCCTTGAGGAAGCACCAGTTGGACTTTTCATTGAAGGTGAAGGCCTGGCAGATCTTGTCGTCCGTGCAACTGGCGCTACAGGTGTCGAGATCGGTGCCCTTGATCACCGCGTAGTCATAGCCTGGCAGGTCGGTGCCGGGCAGCAGGGTGACCTTGGAATCAGCAGCCTGTACCTGAGCCAGGCCCAGTCCCAGAATAAGCGCCGCGCCAAACCAACGAACCATGCCACGAGTGATGGCCATGATGTCCTCCCAGACTGCTTTTGAGAGCAGCATAAGGAGATGACTGGCGGTCGGAAAGCAAGGGGTTGGAATGCCCTAACGCAAATATTGATTCGGGGTCTGGGTCGCCTCAGACCGGGTTGTAGATGCGCAGCGGCCGGATCTCATAGGAGCCGCCGTCCGGGTTGGCTACGGACAGGTCGCGGGCGAACTGGATGGCCTCTTCGCGCGTGTCGCAGTCCACGACATAAAAGCCCAGAAACTGCTCCTTGGTTTCTGCAAAGGGGCCATCGAGCACCACGGGCGCGCCGCTGGTCTTGCGCAGGGTGGTGGCCGTGTCAGTATTCTGCAGGCGCACCACCGGGCCCAGTTTTCCCTTGGCCTTCATGGTCTCTTGTACCGCGCCCAGCCGGACCATGCAGGCGTCGTCCTCTGCCTGAGTCCAGCCGGATACGGCCTTTTCGTCATTGTAGCACAGCACGGCATACATCATGGCAACCCCTCCCAATGGGTGCCCGCACAATAAAGTCAAACGCGCGCGGCGCAACCGGAACATGGTGGCCCGGCGCTGCGCCAGCACAGTGCGATTGACCCGACTCTGATTGCACTTTAGCGCTAACACCGGGAACAAAGGAGGAATGCCGATGGAGTATCGCTATCTGGGCCGCTCTGGCCTGAAGGTCTCGACCCTGACAATGGGCACTATGACGTTCGGCGGCTCTGAGAAGATCGGCGCGGCCGACCAGGCCGATGCAACGCGGCAGATCGATCTGTGCCTGGATGCCGGCATCAACTTGCTCGACACCGCCAATGTCTACAATGCCGGGGTCTCCGAGGAGATGATCGGGGTGGCCCTGAGTGAGAACGGGCGCCGCCAAAAGGCGCTGGTCGCCACCAAGGTGCGCTTCCGCATGGGCGATGGGCCCAATGAGGTCGGCCTGTCGCGCCATCACATCATCGCCCAGGCCGAGGCGAGCCTGCGCCGCCTCAAGACCGATGTCATCGATCTCTACCAGGTGCATGAATGGGATGGGCAGACGCCCATCGAGGAGACCATGGAAGCACTCGATACGCTCGTGCGCCAGGGCAAGGTGCGCTATATCGGCTGCTCGAATTACTCGGGTTGGCACATAATGAAGGCGCTGGGCGCGGCCGAGCGGCGCCAGGCCGAACGCTTTGTCTCCCAGCAGATCCACTACACGCTCTATTCGCGCGAAGCTGAATATGAACTGGTGCCGATCAGCGGGGATCAGGGCCTGGGCATACTGATCTGGTCGCCGCTGGCCGGTGGCTTGCTGTCGGGCAAATATCGCCGCGACGGCGGGCCCGAGAGCGGCCGCCATGTCGAGGGCTATCGCGAGCCGCCGGTGCCCGATCGCGACCGGCTCTATGACATTGTCGATGTCATTGTTGCCATCGCCGATGAACGCAATGTGTCCGGCGCGCAGGTTGCTTTGGCCTGGTCGCTGGGCCGGCCGGGCGTCACCTCGGTCATTATCGGTGGGCGCAGCGACTCCCAGTTCAAGGACAATCTGGCTGCTGCAGAATTGCGCCTCACCGCTGAGGAGCGCCAGCGGCTCGATGCGGTCAGCCGGCCGCCGCTGCTCTACCCCTATTGGCACCAGACCTATACGGCCAATGATCGTCTCGGCGCCGTCGATGCCGATCTCCTTACCCCTTACGTAGAAGAGTTCAAACGTGGCTGATTACCTGTTCGCGCCGCACAATCCAGTAACCGTTCCCATCGCCCGTGGCGGCCTGTTCGCCGTGCGCCGAGTCTATTGTGTGGGGCGCAACTATGCCGAGCATATCGTGGAGATGGGCAATGACACCCGCGATCCACCGTTCTTTTTTGCCAAGCCGGCCGATGCGGTGGTGGCTGGCGGCGCGGCCATTCCCTATCCGCCGCGTACTGCCGATTTCCAGCACGAGATCGAGCTGGTCGTGGCCATCGGCAAGGAGGGCGCCGATATTGCCGTCGCCGATGCGCTCGAGCATGTCTATGGTTACGCCGTTGGATTGGACATGACGCGGCGGGACCTGCAGGCAGTTGCCAAAAAGGCTGGTCGCCCGTGGGAAATGGCCAAGGCCTTCGACTTCTCCGCACCCATCGGCAGCATCGAGCCGGTCAGTGCCATTTGCCATCCCGCCAAAGGGACGATTACGCTCAAGGTAAACGGTGAAGTGCGTCAGAGCGGTGATCTGGGTGACCAGATCTGGAGCGTGGCCGAGGCGATTGCCCATCTATCCCAGTTCGTCACCCTGCAGGCGGGCGACCTGATCATGACCGGCACGCCCGCGGGCGTGGCGCCGGTGGCGCGCGGCGACGTGCTGGAGGGCGCCATTGAAGGTGTCGGCAGCGTGCGGACCATGATCGTCTGATGCCGGTCTGGTCGCCCCAGCAGGATGCCGCCCTCAAGGCGGTGTCCGATTGGCTCAAGGAGCCCAATGGCAAGCAGGTGTTCCGCCTGTTTGGCTGGGCTGGCACGGGCAAGTCGACACTGGCGGTGCATCTGGCGCAGGATATCCGCAGCGTCAAATATGCCGCCTTCACCGGCAAGGCGGCGCTGGTGATGCGCAAGCGCGGCTGCAAGGGCGCGCAGACCATCCATAGTCTGATCTATTCGCTGGTCAGCGAAAAGGATGGCGAGCCGCGCTTCGTGCTCGATTCCGAGAGCCCGGCGGCCGATGCCGATCTCATCGTCATCGACGAAGTCTCGATGGTCGATGAAGCGCTGGGCAGCGATCTCTTGAGCTTTGGTGTCAAGGTTCTGGTGCTGGGCGACCCGTTCCAGCTGCCGCCGGTGCAGGGGGCGGGGTTCTTCACCGCCGACGAGCCCGACATCATGCTCACCGAGATCCATCGCCAGGCCGCGGACAATCCGATCATTCATCTGTCCATGCAGGTGCGCGAGGGCGGCTTTCTCGAGCGTGGCAGCTATGGCGAATCCATCGTGGTGGGTCGCGATAATGTCGACCGCAATGCGGTGCTGGAGGCCGACCAGGTGCTGGTGGGCCGCAACAAGACGCGGCTGCAGTACAATGACCGGCTGCGCGAACTCAAGGGCCTGCCCTTCCATGAGCCGGTCGAAGGTGACCGCATGGTCTGCCTGCGCAACAATCCGCGCAAAAAACTGCTCAACGGCCAGATCTGGATTGTAACGGAGGCGACACGACGCACCAATGGCAAGTGGAGCCTGCTGCTGGGGGCCGACGAGGGCAAGGGCGAAGCCAAGGTGCTCACCCACAAGGCCTTCTTTGCCGGCGAGGAAGACGCCATGAGCTGGCCGGAGCGGCGACAGTTCGACGAGTTCACCTTTGGCTATTGCCTGACGGTGCATAAGGCGCAGGGCAGCCAATGGGACAATGTGTATCTGTTCGACGAGAGCTTTGTGTTCCGCGAGGAGCGGGCGCGCTGGCTCTATACCGGCATCACCCGCGCGGCCGAAAAGATCAC
>JAHJOS010000503.1 GCA_018820005.1 Alphaproteobacteria bacterium
CTGGTCGCAAACGCCATCGCGAACCAGAACGTCCGCAGTTTTGACATCAACGATGATCGTGCAGGACAAGGGCTCGGCGGCCCGGGTTGAAGTGGTGCTTGTGGCCAACAGGAGGCAAAGCAAGCTAGCGCGCAGAAATGAGACCATGGTGCCGCCGGGGTAGAGTTTATCGGTGATCGTCGATTAGAGGACTGGCTTGGGCGGAATTGTGGTGCGCCACCCAGCTTCTTTTGCCGCAAGCTGCCGTCTTGCCTGTGTCGCAGTCTACCGTTACAAGGCGCGACCTTTCCAACAGACCCATTCAAGGATCTACCCATGGCGCTCGAACGCACCTTCTCCATTATCAAGCCGGATGCCGTCCGTCGCAACCTCATCGGCAAGATCGTCGCCAAGTTTGAGGAAGCCGGTCTGCGCCCGATCGCCCTCAAGAAGATTCACATGACCCGCGCCCAGGCTGAAGGCTTCTACGGCGTGCACAAGGATCGCCCTTTCTTTGGCGAATTGGTTGAGCAGATGATCGCTTCGCCTGTCGTCGTGCAGGTTCTGGAAGGCGAAAACGCCATCCTCAAGAACCGCGAAGTCATGGGCGCCACCAACCCGGCAAACGCTGCTGACGGCACCATCCGCAAGGAATTCGCCCTCTCGATCGGCGAAAACTCCGTGCACGGTTCCGACGCTCCGGAAACCGCTGCTGAAGAAATCAAGTTCTTCTTCAGCGACGACGAACTGGTCGGCTAATGCCCTTCATCAGCGTTCGCATTGTTGAGGGTGCCACGGCGGAACAAAAATCCGCCGTTATCGCCGGCATTACGGACGTCATGGTCAAGGTGCTCGGCAAGAACCCGGACAGCACCCACATCGTCATTGAGGATGTGCCGCTGGAAAATTGGGGTCACAAGGGCAAGTCGGTCGCCGAACTGCGTCAGCAGACCAAGGACTGACCGCGCCTAAACCATGAAATTCGAAGGCCGCCCGCCGGGCGGCCTTTTTTGCTTGTTTGTGCTATCATGCACCAAAATCCAGAACTCCTTCGCATCCTCCCAACCATCAAGGGGCGGGTCGGGTGGGGGTTCTCACCCACCTGAAAGATACGCATTGTCCCTGCCTGACACTATTCACGCCCCACTCGCTCGCGCCCTTGCCGCCAAGGGCTACGAGACCCTTACGCCTGTACAGTCCGCCATCATCGAAGATGAAACCGCGGGTCGCGACCTGCTTGTTTCCGCCCAGACCGGCTCGGGCAAGACCGTTGCCTTCGGCATGGCAATCGCCGCAACCCTGCTCGGCGATGCCGAACGGTTCACCGAAGTAGGGGCACCGCTGGCCCTGGTTATCGCCCCAACCCGCGAACTGGCCCTCCAGGTGCAGCGCGAACTCGATTGGCTCTACGCTGATGCCGGCGCCAAGACCACGTCGTGTGTCGGCGGCATGGATGCGCGCGCCGAACGCCGCGCACTCGAACGCGGCGCCCACATTGTGGTGGGTACGCCGGGCCGCCTGCGCGATCACATCACCCGCGGTGGCCTCGACATGTCCGCGCTGCGCGCCGTGGTGCTCGATGAAGCCGACGAAATGCTCGACCTTGGCTTCCGCGAAGACCTCGAGTTCATCCTCGACGCTGCCCCCGAGGATCGTCGTACGCTGATGTTCTCGGCCACGGTGCCCAAGCCCATCGCGCAGCTTGCCAAGACTTTCCAGCGCAATGCCCTGCGCGTCGCCGCAACCTCAAGCGGCGAGCAGCACGCCGATATCGACTACAAGCTGATGCTGGTGCCGACGGCCGAGCGCGAGAACGCCATCATCAATACGCTGCTCTATTTTGAATCGGTCAACACCATCGTCTTCGCCTCGACCCGCGAAGGCGTCAAACATCTCTCCGCGCGGCTGCATAATCGCGGCTTCGACGTGGTGACGCTCTCGGGCGAACTCAGCCAGGCCGAGCGCACCAATGCCTTGCAGTCCATGCGGGATGGCCGGGCCCGCATCTGTGTGGCCACTGACGTGGCGGCACGCGGTATCGATCTGCCCAACCTCGATCTGGTCATTCACGCCGATCTGCCCACCAACGCCGATACGCTGCTGCACCGGTCTGGCCGCACAGGCCGGGCAGGGCGCAAGGGTACCTGCGTGATCATTGCGCCGCTGCATCGCCGCAACGTCGCCAAGCGCGTGCTCAGCACGGCCAAGCTCGACGTGACCATGATGGCCCCACCCTCGGCAGCCGAAATCGATGCGCGCTATCGCGAAGGTATCCTGTCTGCCGAGGCTCTCAACCTGCCCATAGGCGAGGAGGAGGCCGAGTTCGTCGGCCAGCTGCTGGCACGCTACACGCCCGATGCCATCGCTGCAGCCTATCTGCGCCAGCAGCTAGCGGCGCGTCCTGCCCCTGAAGATGTGACCGAATCTCCGGTGCCCGGTGCGCCTGGCGACAGTGATCCGCGGGTTCGCGAGAAGTTCGAAGGCGGCACCTGGTTCAAGGTTTCGGTCGGGCGCAAGCAGAAGGCCGAGCCGCGCTGGCTGCTGCCCATGCTGTGCAAGGCCGGTGGCGTCACCAAGACGGCGATCGGTTCGATCCGCATCTTCGATACTGAATCTATCTTTGAAGTCGCCGCGCCCAAGGCCGATGCCTTTGCCCGCAGCGTCGAAAAGAATGGATCCGGTGAGCGTGGCGTCACCATTTCGGCGGTCGACGGTCCTGGCGAGCGCCGTGCCGGCCCACCGCCGTCGCAGCGCCGCCCACCTGGGCCGGTTGAACGCTATGATCCCAATGCACCGCGCCCCGAGCGCGCTGATCGCAAGTCGCGTTACGGCTCGGCTGGCTTGCAGCCCGATGATTTCGCGGCACCGGCAACGGGAGCCTGGGACCCATCGGCCGACGCCGACAAGCCACGGGCGCCAAAGCCCGATTTTGACAAGCCGCGCCCGCCAAAGGTAAGCAAGGCGCCGCCGAGCAAGGACAAGGGTAAGCCCAAATGGGCAGGCAAGGCTGCCGATGGTGCCCCCAAGTCAAAGGACCACAAGGCCAAGCGCAAGCCGCAGATCTGACCGACTTAAAGGGGGCCTCGGCCCCCTTTTCTATGGTGCGGTCGCGTGGTCAACGTCGGCATGTGCGACCAGTTCGCCCCAATCTGCGTCCCAGTCGACATTGGCGTCGAGTTCCACTTCCACTCGCTCGGCCCCCAGATAGCTCATTAGAAACTGCGCGTAGGGCAGGGCCTCGATGGCCGCATGGGGCGACGACGGTGTGGGCGTAAATACCCGCAGGCCCCATTTGGGCACAGGCGCGCTTACCACGCAGACCAGCCCCTCCTGGTCGGCAAAGATGCGCACGGCGATGGCGTTGGAATCCGGGTCGTTTTTCTGAACGCGGTAGAACCGTGGCGCCGGTGTAACTGGTTTGCTCATGCAGTAGTTACGGACGACGACAGCGATTAGTTTAGATCCCGGGCGCGTTTAGTGCAGAAAAAATCGCCGCCGGTCTCATTGGGTCGTTTCGTCTGGCGGCAGCGAAGCAGCAAATCAAACTCAGCCCGAGGACGGGCAGGGCGTTACAAGGTCTGGAGCGGCGCGATCCACTCGCGCACCGCTCGCGTTCACTCGAGGGATGAACACCGCCCATTCCCAAACGCGATGGCTGACATCACGGCAATTGCATTGAGGCCGGTGCCAGGCTCAGCTAGTTTGGCGCCATGAACACCACGCTTGTTTCCCGCACCGTTCGCTCGGTCTGCCCGCATGATTGTCCGTCCGCCTGTGCGCTCGATGTCGATGTCATCGACAGCCGCACCATCGGCCGTGTCCGTGGCGCCAAGGACGATCCCTATACGGCGGGCGTCATCTGCGAAAAGGTCGCCCGCTATGCCGAGCGCGTGCACCATCCCGACCGGTTGACCCAGCCGCTGCGGCGCATGGGCCCCAAGGGCAGTGGCCAGTATGCGCCCATCAGCTGGGACGAGGCCCTGGACGAGATCGCCCAGCGTTTCTCAGCCATCGAGGCCGAACACGGCGCCGAGGCCATCTGGCCCTATTACTATGCCGGCACCATGGGCCATGTGCACCGCGACGGCATTGACCGCCTTCGCGCCGCCAAGGGCTATTCCCGCCAGTACGACACCATCTGCACGGGCCTGGCCTGGCCCGGCTTTATCGCCGGCACGGGCCTGTTGGGCGGCGTCAATCCCGAGCAGATGGCCGAGAGTGACTGCGTGGTCATCTGGGGCACCAATGCCGTGCACACCCAGGTCAATGTGATGACCCACGCCATGCGGGCCCGCAAGGAGCGCGGCGCCAAGGTTGTGGTGATCGATATTTATGAGACGGCCACCATGGCCCAGGCCGACCTGGGCCTGATTCTGCGCCCCGGCACCGATGGCGCCCTGGCTGTGGCCGTAATGCACATCCTGCTGCGCGATAACCTTGCCGACCGCGCCTATATGGCCCGCTACACCGATTTCGGCCCGGAGTTCGAGGCCCATCTCGCCACCCGCACGCCGGAATGGGCCGCTGCAATCACCGGCCTCAGCGTCGCCGAGATCACCCAATTCGCCCACCTGGTCGGCTCCACGCCGCGCAGCTATTTCCGCCTCGGCTATGGCTTCACCCGCCAGCGCAATGGCGCCACGGCCATGCACGCTGCGCTTTGCATTCCGGCCATGACCGGCGCCTGGCAGCATCGCGGCGGCGGCGCCTTCCATTCCAATTCGGGCACCTGGCGGCTCGACAAATCCGCCATCACCGGCGCGGCCCGCCAGAAGGGCGATCCGCGCTGGCTCGACATGTCCGAAATCGGCCCGGTGCTGACCGGCGACGCCAGGGCGCTCAAGGGCGGCGGTCCGGTCATGGCCATGATCGTGCAGAACACCAATCCGGCCTCGGTCGCCCCCGACCAGACGCTCACCCGCGCTGGCCTCTCCCGCGAGGACCTGTTCCTGGTGGTGCATGAGCAGTTAATGACCGAAACCGCCGCGCTGGCCGATATCGTCCTGCC
>JAHJOS010000504.1 GCA_018820005.1 Alphaproteobacteria bacterium
CAATCACCTCTCCGCTGGACGGTTCCGCCCGCTCATCGACGTCTTCCGCACGAATGCCAAGCTTCACCTTGCGTCCGCCTTGGCCGAGAAGCTTCTTCCCACGCTCCGGCGCGAAATCGAGCCTCGTTTCCCCGCGCACGAAGGTTACCTTGTCCCCCTGGACGACCAGCTCACCGTCGAGATAGTTGATCGGTGGGCTGCCCAGGAATGAGGCGACGAAGGTATTCGCGGGATGCTCGTAGATTTCGTCAGGCGTACCGATCTGCTGCACAAGTCCGTTCCGCATCACCACGATGCGGTCCGCAAGCGTCAGCGCCTCGGCCTGATCGTGCGTCACATAGACGAAGGTGGTCTGCATGCTGCGATGCAGTTCCTTGATCTCGGCGCGCATGGAAATGCGCAACGCCGCGTCCAGGTTTGACAGCGGTTCGTCCATGAGGAATACGGCCGGCTTGCGCACCATCGCGCGTCCAAGCGCCACGCGCTGCCGCTGCCCGCCAGACAACTGGCTCGGTCGCCGGTCGAGCAGATGGGTGATCTCGAGACGCTCGGCCGCATCGCGCACCCGGCGGTCGATATCCTCCTTCGGATGCTTGCGCATCACCAAGCCGAAAGCGATGTTCTCATAGACCGTCTTGTGCGGATAGAGTGCGTAACTTTGAAACACCATCGCCACATCGCGGTGATGCGGCGGCGTGTAGGTCACTGTCTCGTCGTCGAAGGAAAGATTGCCCTCGGTGATTTCTTCAAGACCGGCGATCATGTTGAGAGTTGTCGACTTGCCGCAACCGGAGGGTCCGAGCAGGACGACGAATTCCTTGTCCTTGATCTCGAGATTGAGATTTTCGAGCGCGACAAACCCGTTTGGATAGCGCTTGGATGCGTTTTCAAAAAGAATGCGGGCCACTGGCGAACTCCCTGTTAACCCTTCACCGCGCCGGCCGTCAGACCGGAGACGATGTAGCGTTCGAAGATGATGGCGACGATCACCGGCGGCACGATCGCGAGAAGACCCGCCGCGTTGATGAACGAGAAGCTGATGGTGAAGTCGGACGTGAACGATGCAAGAACGATCGGCAGCGTCTGGGATTGCGCCGTCTGGGTGAACATTAAAGCCAGAAGAAACTCGTTCCAGCTGGTCAGGAAGGCGAACAGGATCACGGCAACCAGCGAAGGAAGGGCGAGCGGCAGATAGACCTTGGTCATGGCTTGGAAGCGCGAGCAACCGTCCACACGCGCCGCCTTGTCCAGTTCATCCGGAAGCCCTTCGAAATACTGGATCAGGATGAACACCGTGAACGGCACGGTGACTGCCAGATAGGTGATGACGAGCGACAGGATGTTGTCGAGCAGGCCGAGATTCTTGATGACCAGGAAGAACGGCACGACCAGCGCGATATCGGGAATGACCCGCGTCGTCAGGATGAAATAGACAGATCCTGACCGTCCCAAAAAGCGGATCTTGGCCATGGCATAGGCTGCCGGAACACCGACCAGCAGATTGAGAATGACCACCAGTGTTGCCACGACGAAGCTGTTGAGCATGGCCGGCAGCAGGTTGCTTGCCGTCGAGGGGATATAGTTGCCCGAGGCGGTATCCTGTTTGCTGCGGGTCTCATAAGTCACTTCCTCGGCGCCGGCCGTAAAGATCGCCCTGAAATTCTTCAGCGTCGGCTCGTGGGGTATCCAATGCGGCGGCACCGACACGATCTCGGCCTCGGTCTGAAGCGAAGAGGATACGAGCCAGCCGACCGGCGCCAGCACGATGACCAGGATAATTAGCGACCCGAGCAGGATGATGCCGCGATGCAGCCACCTGAAGATCTCGCCGCGCCGCTTGTAGTCGATGCCCCTCGACCGGTCGGGCTTGCCGGCAGGATTTTGCTGAACAGTTGCCATGTTAGACACTCCTGCCAAGGGTTTTGATGATGAAATAAGCGAGCGCGAACGTCACCAGCGCCAGCAGGTAGGACATCGCGGCCCCCGTGCCGAAGGACAGATTGCGGAATGTCTCGACGTAGATTTCCCAGGAGAGCACATGGGACGCAGTGCCGGGGCCGCCTTCGGTGAGAATGAAGAAGAGATCGAAATGGCGGATCGCCATCATCGTCTCGTAGATCATGACGAGCATGAATCCGGTCCGCATCGAGGGAAGCGTCACATGGATGAAGCGCTGCCACAGCGGCGCGCCGTCTACGCGGGCGGCCTGATAGAGGTCCGCCGGAATCGACTTCAGCGACACCAGAAGCAGGATTGTCGCAAGCGGCACTTCCTTCCAGACGAAGGCATTGGCGATCAGCGGCAGCGTCTTGTGCTGATCACCAAGCCAGATCATGTACTTGTCGATGAAACCCAGCTGGAAAAGCAGGCCGTTGAGCGCGCCATAGCCTGAATCGTAAATCCATTTCCACATCAGCGCATCGGCGACATAGGGAATGGCCCAAGGGATCAGTAGCACCGTGCTGATCAGCCTGCGGCCGCGGAAGGTCTCGTTCAGGAGCAGTGCGGCCAGGAGCGCCAGAAAGGTGATGGCCGTCACCGACATGACGGTAAAGGACACCGTGCGCAATACGGCGGTCCAGAACAGTTGGTCGCCGAAGAGTTCGAGATAATTGTCGAACCAGACAAAGGGCGTGCGATTGGGACGAGTCAGCTTGATCTGAAAGAAGCTGAGATAGAACGAATAGGCGATCGGGAAGACCGCGACGAGTCCGAGGACGGCCATGACCGGTGCTATGAAGAGATAGGCCGTGCGTTCCTCATAGCCGAAATGCCGCCGCATGCTTGTCGCCATTCCCGCTTTTGTCTTTATCATGATGCGGAGATCCCCCGTCAACTTACGGCCGCGAACAGGTGGCCGAGTTCGATTTCACG
>JAHJOS010000505.1 GCA_018820005.1 Alphaproteobacteria bacterium
CAGCAGCGCCTCGAGTGCGATAAGGGGTGTCTCGGACCAGTCAACGCGCAGGTCGACGGCGGCGATCGTTTCGCGCTCAAACACCTTGAGCGCGGCTGAGCCCGTGCCGCGCACGTCTCCGCCCGCCTGCGCCCCGGCCTTCAGCGCGCCCAGCAAACGGGTCGCCAACGGACCATCCGGCGCAAAACCGGCCAACATGGCATCGAGCACGCCTGCGCTGGCAATCATGTTGCCGGCCACGGCCACGCTATCGCCCAGCAGATGCCCCGCGAACGGCTCGCAGGCATGCCCGGTCCAGCCCGCCACCCGACCGGCATTGTCGACCACGATGAACTGGCGCTGCTCGGGCGAGCGATCCGCCGCCAACGCCTTCGCCATCGCGTCGGGCGCCGGCAGGGTGTGCAGGTTGGTCAGGCAATCAATGCCCAGATAGGGATTGGTCATGGCCTGGGTGGCAATGGCGCCTAGACCGGCTGCGCCGTGCGGCACCAGCGCGCCAACTGCCGGCCCTGCTGTGGCGGTGGCGACGCCCAGTGCCCCGGTGTGCGGGTCCCTGGCTACAATCGAAAACGTCAAAGTCGCATCCTCATCCGAGCAATTTATCATCATAAATAGGTTGCGCTGCAAATTTATGCTGATAAATTTCCAGACAAGCTCTTGTCCCATGGTTGCTGCTGACGGGCAATGGGCTCGAACCAAAGGAGGTACGCATGATCCGCAAATGGACTGGCCTGGCACCGCTATTGCTGGCAACCGCATTGGCGCTTGTCGCCCCGGTTGCCGCCCAGACGCCCCCCAATGTGCTCGTTGTCGGCCAGATCGCCGAGCCCGCGTCACTTGATCCGCAGGTGTCCACCGCGGCCAATGATTTCCGTATCGACGTCAACATTTATGACGGCCTGGTGCGCAACAAGCCCGGCACGCTGGAGATCGAGCCGTCGCTGGCCACCGATTGGACCATTTCCGACGATGGCCTGACCTATACGTTCAACCTGCGCCCCGATGTCACCTTCCACGATGGCACCCCGTTCAATGCGGAGGCGGTGAAGTTCACCTTCGACCGCATGCTCAAGGAAGATCATCCCTACGCCTCGACCGGGCCATTCCCGCTGTCTTTCTTCTTTTCGTCGGTCGCATCGGTCGATGTTGTCGATGACCTGACCGTCAAGTTTACGCTCAGCGAACCCTACGCACCCTTCATGTCCAATCTGGCCTCGCCAACGGGTCTGATTGTCTCGCCCACGGCCGTTGCCGAATATGGCGCTGACTATGGCCGCCACCCCGTCGGCACGGGGGCGTTCAAGTTTGAAGAATGGCAGTCCAATACCAGCGTTGTCGCTTCGCGCAATGACGCCTACTGGGATGGTGCGCCCTCGCTTGAGGCCGTGATTTTCCGCCCCATTACCGATGCCAATACCCGCGTTGCCGAAATGCTCTCGGGTGGTATCGATGTGTTGCTCGAAACCCCGCCTGATAACATCGCCCAGTTCCGCGACGATGCAAATTACCAGGTCAAGGAAACGGCGGGCCCCCACGTCTGGTACGTGATGCTCAATGCCAAGGATGGCCCGTTCGCCGACAAGCGCGTTCGCCAGGCCGTCAACTATGCGGTCAACAAGCAGAGCCTCGTCGACAATGTGCTGCAGGGCACGGCCGATGTGTCCGCCGGTCCCATCCCGCCCGCCTTTAACTGGGCCTACAACGATCAGGTCCAGCCTTACCCCTATGACCCGGAAAAGGCCAAGGCCCTGCTTGCCGATGCCGGTGCCGAAGGGGCAACGCTGACATTCCTCGTCACCGAAGGCGGCTCGGGCATGCTGGATCCGGTGCCGATGGGCACGGCAATTCAGGCCGATCTGGCCGCCGTCGGTCTCAAGGTCGAAATCAAGACCTATGAGTGGAACACCTTCCTGTCCGAGGTAAATCCGGGCCTTGAAGGCAAGGCCGACATGGCCGAGATGGCCTGGATGACGTCCGATCCCGACACCTTGCCGTTCCTGACCCTGCGCACGGCAGCCTTCCCGGCTGAGGGCGGCTTCAACTCGAGCTATTATTCCAACCCCGAGGTGGACAGCCTGCTTGACCAGGCTCGTGCGGCGACCGATCCAGCCGTCCGCGCCGATCTCTACAAGCAGGTGCAGACCATCACCCATGATGATGCGCCGTGGCTCTTTGTCGCCAACTGGAAGCAGAATGCAGTGGTCACCGCCGCGGTGTCCGACTTCGATCTGCAGCCCGACTTCAGCCTGATCCTGCGCGACGTGACTAAGAACTAAGACCAGCGATGACCACAACGGGGCGGCGTTGCGCCGCCTCGTCCACTCCCGCGATTCCGGAGGCGTCCTCATGGGTAGTTACATCGCCAAGCGTGTCCTGGCTGCCATCCCGGTAATCCTGGGCCTGTCCATCATCGTCTTTCTGGTGATGAAGCTTATTCCCGGTGATCCGGCACAGGCACTGTTGGGGTCCTATGCCACGCCCGACAATGTCGCCCGGATCAACCGCGCCCTGGGGCTCGATCGGTCCTGGCCGGAGCAGTATTTCATCTGGGTCGGCAATCTGCTGCAGGGCGATTTCGGGCGCTCCTATATCCTCAATCGTCCGGTGCTCGACGAAGTGCTCGAACGCTTCGGCGCCACCCTCATTCTGGCTGGTGCGTCTCTGGTCATCTGCTCGGTGCTGGGCATCCTGGCCGGCACCGCTTCGGCCGTACGCCAGTTCGGCTGGACCGACCGCATCGTCACCTTCTTTGTGCTGATCGGCATTTCAATGCCGGCCTTCTGGCTCGGCTTGCTGTTCATCCTGCTGTTTGCCGTGCAATGGCGTCTGTTGCCTGCCTCTGGCATGTACGCTGTCTATGGCGGCGGTGACCTGCTCGATCTGCTGCGCCATCTCATTTTGCCCGCCGGTACGCTGGCTATTGTCGCCACCGGCGTGGTGGCGCGGCTCACCCGTGCCGCGATGCTCGAAGTCTTGCGCCAGGACTTCGTGCGCACGGCCCGCGCCAAGGGCCTCGACGAACGCGCGGTGATCTGGCGCCACGCCTTCCGCGCTGCCTTGGTCTCGGTCATTCCCGTGCTCGGTATCCAGGCTGGTTTCGTCCTGGGCGGCGCGGTCTACATTGAAACCGTGTTCCAGTGGCCCGGACTTGGCCAGATGCTGGTCAAGGCCGTCTCCACCCGCGATCTGTTGCTGGTGCAGGGCGGCGTGCTGGTGGCTGCCACCGTTTATGTTCTGGTCAACCTGCTGGCCGATGTCGCCCAGGCCACCCTCGATCCAAGGCTCAAGGCATGACCGATATGACCGTCTCCTCCCCGGCAGTACCGCGCAAGCGCCGCAGCAACTGGCAATTGCTGATGGCAAACCGCCTCGCGGCTGCTGGCCTGTTTCTGTTCGGCACTATTGTCGTGCTGGCCGTGCTGGCGCCCGTGCTGCCGCTGCCCAATCCTGACATTACCGACCAGCCCAACCGGCTCCTGCCGCCGTTGGCTGGTGGTCACCTGCTCGGCACCGATCATCTGGGCCGCGATATCCTTTCGCGCCTGATCTGGGGCACGCAGGTGTCGCTGATCGTGGGCATTTGCGCTACGGCGCTGGCGGCGCTGTTCGGCTCCCTCATCGGGCTGGTGGCCGGCTATGCGCGTGGCGCAACCGACTCCATCCTCATGCGTCTTGTCGATATGCTGATGGCCTTCCCCTATATCCTCCTGGCCATTGCTATCGTGGCTGCGCTCGGGCCGGGGCTGCTCAACGCGCTCTACGCCATTGCCATCGTCAACATACCGTTCTTCGCGCGCAATATCCGGGGCGTGAC
The DNA here is from genome assembly GCA_018820005.1 of Alphaproteobacteria bacterium. Classification (GTDB taxonomy): domain Bacteria; phylum Pseudomonadota; class Alphaproteobacteria; order Rhizobiales; family Devosiaceae; genus Devosia. The sequence goes on from JAHJOS010000505.1 coordinate 3,815, forward strand.
CATCTCCATTCGCAATCGCGAATTCGTCGACGCCGCTCGCCTCTCGGGCAAAGGTCACGTCGCGATCCTGTTTTCCGAAGTGCTGCCCAATGTGCTCCCCGTGATCGTGATCACCATGTCGACCACTGTGGGCTGGATGATCCTGGAGACCGCCGGCCTGTCGTTCTTGGGGCTCGGCGCCCAACCGCCCACCTCTGACCTCGGCTCCATGCTGGGACAGGCCCGGGCGCAATTGTTCACTGCGCCGCACGCCTCCATCATCCCCGGCGTCATGATTTTCATTCTTGTCATGAGCATCAACCTGCTCGGCGATGGTGTGCGCGACGTACTGGACCCGCGTCTGCGCTCGGGTGCCCTCAACCGGCCGCTGGCCGTGACGCGGGTTGATCGTGCCGCGCCGCCGCCGGCGACAATGGCCAACGCGCCTGTGCTGGTCGTTGATAATCTGTGCACCGGTTTTTCTGATGGCGGCCATGTTGCTCCGGCCGTTCGCTCGGTCAGCTTCCAGCTCGACCGCGGCCAGTGCCTGGGCCTGATCGGCGAGAGCGGTTCGGGCAAGTCGGTCACGGCCCTCTCGCTGATGGGCCTTGTTGCTTCTCCGCCCGGCGTGATTACCGGCGGTGGCGTCTACATCGACGGAGCGGACGTGTTGGCTGCGCGCGAGCAGACGCTGATCGGCCTGCGCGGCAACAAGGTTTCCTACGTCTTCCAGGATCCACTGACGACGCTTCATCCGCTCTATCGTGTCGGCGAACAGATCGCCGAAGCCGTTACGGCGCATGCTGCCGTCGGGCGCCGGGCAGCCATGGCACGAGCAGTCGAATTGATGGAGACCGTGGGTATAAGAGACGCTGCCGAACGCGCGCGCGCCTATCCCCATGAGCTCTCGGGCGGGCAACGCCAGCGCATCGGCATCGCCATGGCTCTGGCCAACGACCCCGATATCATCGTGGCTGACGAGCCGACCACGGCGCTCGATGTAACCGTGCAGAAACGCATCCTCGATCTGCTGCAGGATCTTCGCCGCGACCGTGGTCTTGCCTTGCTGCTGATCACCCATGATTTTGGCGTTGTGGCTCAGGTGTGCGATCGCGTCGCGGTGATGAAGGATGGGGCCATCGTCGAGCAGGGCGACACGCGCGATGTCCTGCGCGCACCCCGGCATGACTACACCAAACGCCTGATCGCCTGCGTTCCGGAGATGGGTGAGGGCGCTACATTTCTTGACCGGGTCCGCCCACTTTTTGCAGAGGGCCGCGCATGACCCAGACCTCCAAAGGCGAGACGGCAATCGAGGTCATTGATTTGGTCAAGAGCTTCGGCGGCGGGCGCAGCTTGTTCGGCCGCCGGGCCAGCGCCGTTCATGCCGTCAGGAACATTTCCCTGACGGTGCAGCGCGGCGAGACAGTCGGCGTTGTGGGCGAGAGCGGCTCGGGAAAATCCACGCTGGCGCGTATGCTCGTGGGGCTGGAGC
>JAHJOS010000506.1 GCA_018820005.1 Alphaproteobacteria bacterium
GATCATCGCGGAAGTGGGGTACGAACCCCACCAGGCGGCAAGAATGATGCGCTCGCAGAAGAGCAACATCATCGGGTTTCTTGCCGACGGCGTGGCAACGAACCCGTCGTCGATCGAGCTCGTGCGGGGTGCGCAGGATGTCGCCTGGGAGCGCGGCAAGCAGATGATGCTGTTCAACATCGAGCGCGGCAGGCCGAGTTCGGCAATGGCAGATAGCCAGCTGGCCGCGTTCCGTGCCGAAGCGATCATCTACGCCACGACGTTTCACCAGCAGGTCGATATCGAGCCGACCAGTGTGCCGCATATCCTGCTCAACTGTTTTGACGGCAGCGGGCGCCACCCCGCGATCCTGCCGGACGATTATCAGCTGGCCCTCGACCTCACGCGCATCATCTTCGAGCGCGGCTACCGCAGGCCCGTTTTCCTCAATCTCAATACCGACATCGTCGCCAGTCATCTGCGCGGAAAAGGCTTCGTGGAAGCGGCCGCCGCGGCGGGGCTGGATGCGTCCGGCCGTGTCCATATTGCCGTAAAGTCCACCGCCGATACGCCCACCCAATTCGATACGCGCCGCATTCTGACTGATCTGTTCTCAGGAGGTGAGCGGCCCGATCTGGTTCTGTGCGGGCAGGACATCATGGCGATGAATGTCTATTTCGAATTGGCCGGGTTGGGGCTCAAGGTGGGCAAGGACGTGGCGGTGGCGAGCTTTGATAATCTCGATCCCATTGCCGGTCTCCTGCAGCCGGGTCTCTCCACCATGGAATTGCCCTACTATGAGATGGGGATGGCTGCGATGAACCTGGCAATCGATGGAGCCAGGCACAATCAAGTGCTTCGTCTCAAAGGCAAATTCGTCGAGCGCAACTCGCTCTAGCGCCCAATTTTGCACAGCAGCCATGCGTCATTGACAACGTGAGACAAACCGTCATATCAATTGTCTCACGTTGTCATAAGACTGCGTTCGGAAACAATTCCGGGAGGAAATCATGAAACGCGCCCTCTATGCAGGGGTGGCCCTTGCCGCCTGCATCACCTCCTCGCACGCCCTTGGCGGCCAGCTCACCGCCTGGGTGATCGATGGCGAGAGCGAGAAGCCCTATTTCACGCAACTCGAAGAGACGTTCAACGCCAAGTATGGCGCAGAGGGCACTACGCTCGATGTCGTGCCGATCCCGAGCTACAACGAAGCCATTCAGGCTGCCACGCTCGCCAACGACCTGCCCGATATCATCATGCTCGATGGTCCCAATATGGCCAGCATCGCCTGGGCCGGCACGATCCAGCCGATCGGTGATCTGCTCGATCCAGCAATCCTGGCGGACCTGCTGCCGGCGATCAAGGACCAGGGCACCTACGGGCCAGAGAAAGAGTTCTACTTCGTCAGTCCCTATGACTCCGGTACGATCCTGTGGGGCAACAAGGCTCTGCTCGAAAAGGCCGGTGTTCGTATCCCGACCTCAGTCGAGGACGCCTGGACGCGCGACGAGATGCGCGATGCCCTGGAAAAGCTTGCCGCCTTGCCCGAGGTTGAGTGGCCGCTTGACGTCAAGATGAACTATGGCGCCGGTGAGTGGATGACCTATGGCTTCTCGCCCCTGGCCCAGTCCAATGGCGGCGACCTCATCGACCGCACGACCTGGGTCGCCGAAGGCACGATCAATTCGGCTGCCAATGTCGAGACGCTGACCGAGCTGCAGACCTGGAACAAGAACGAATGGATCGTTCCTGCCAGCGCCGGCGACAACAAGTTTTACGGCGAAAAGACCGCGGCCCTGTCCTGGGTTGGCAACTGGATGTGGCCAGCGCACCGCGAAGGTCTCGGTGACAACCTCGTACTGATTCCGCCGCCGAAGTTCGGCGCCAACGGTCCCGTCTCCGCCAATGGCGGTTGGGGCTGGGCCGTGCCCACCAGCTCGACGAACCTTGAGGACGTAAAGCTGTTCCTGAACTATGCCATGTCGAGCGAGCAGGTTGCGGCCTATGCCGATACCACAGGCTACGTGCCGGCACGCAGCTCGGCCATCCCGCTTTCGGCCACCTATGGCGCAGGCGGCGAAGGCGAGCTGTTTGCCAAGCTCGCCGAGTGCTGCGCGGTGGTGCGCCCCGTGCATCCGGCCTATCCGGTGATCACCTCGGCCTGGGCCCAGGCCGTGGTCAATATCCTGTCCGGCGATGTCGATGTGAAGGCCGAGCTCGACCGCGCGGCAAAGACCATCGATCAGGATATCGCCGACAATGACGGCTACCCGCCGTTCGGCGAATAAAACCCATCGGGACGCGGCGATAGCGTCGCGTCCCATTCGTCCAGGCGCAAAGCCGGACCGGAGGAGTGACATGTCGATCAAGTCTCGCAGCCAGCGGCAGGAGCTGGCCATGCTGCTGCCCGCGGTGATCTTTCTCATCGCGCTGATCGTGGTGCC
>JAHJOS010000507.1 GCA_018820005.1 Alphaproteobacteria bacterium
TGCACGCCCAAAAGGCGCTGGCGCGGATTGGTGCCAAAGGCACGACTGGCCTCCATCACGGCGGGATCGACCGAGCGCAGGCCCAGATCTGTGAGACGCACCAGCGGCGGAGACGCATAGACGATGGTTGCGATCAGGGCAGGGATCTTGCCCGGCCCGAAGATCATCACCGTGGGGATGAGATAGACGAAGCTGGGGAGTGTCTGCATCAGATCGAGGATGGGGGTGAAGGCTTTGCGCACATTGAGCGAGCGGCTCATCCAGACGCCCACCGGAATGGCAATGACAATGGCAGTCAGCGTGGCGGCGATCATCAGGGCCATGGTGGTCATGGCATCGTCCCAGAGGTCCATGACGCCGAGGAATATCAGCGCACCAAACACGACGGCAGGCAGCTTCCAGTTGCGGGTGGAGAGCCAGGCAACGGCCACCAGAATGGCGACGATGATCCACCAGGGCGTGGCGATGAGCAGGTTTTCGATGGATTTGAGCAGCATGAGCAGCGGATGGGCTGCTGCTTCAAAGCCACCACCCCAGTTGCGGACGACCCAGTTCAGGCCATCGTCAACAGCGCGGCGCAGTGGACGGGTATCAATAATTTCAGGGAACACGGCAGTTCTCCTTTGTATGGAGGGCTGGCGCGGGATGCCGAAAGGCGTGCCACAGGAGGCCGGCGCGTTCGGGCATCACGCGGAAAACGGCCGGGGATGAACCCGGCCGTATCGGCTTGTCGGCGTGGTATAGCGATCAGCTCAGGCTGGCGCGGACCTTGTCGGCGATCTCGGGGGAAACCCAAGTGGTCCAGACATCTTCCTTGGTCTTGAGGAAGTTGACGGCCGTGGCTTCGGCATCAGCCTGGTTTTCGTCGCCATAAACCAGCAATTCGCTGATCTCGGCGTTGGTCAGGCCAACCTTGGAGAAGTAGTCAGCAACGGCTGGCGCTTCATCCTTGATCCATGCTGCGGCACCAACGATGGCTGGCGAAGACGGATAGGCAGTGATGCCGGGTTCGTCGGTGCAATCAGGATTGGTGTTGCAGGCATAAACCTCAGGCTTGCTTGCACCCATGTCGAGGGCGACAGCGTCGTACTTGCCGAGAATGGCAGTAGGACCCCAATAGTAGAACAGGATGGGCTCTTCACGGGTGAAAGCACGCGCAATGGAGGCATCCAGTGCACCGCCCGAACCGGGGGAGAACAGGTTCCAGGCAGAACCCATGTCATAGGCCTTGAACAGGGCACTGGTGGCCAGTTCACAACCCCAGCCCGGCGGGCAGGAATAGATGCGGCCCTTGCTGGAGTCTTCGGGATCGGGGAAGACCTGCGGATTGGCAATGGCGGTTTCAGCCGACACGATCTCGGGATGGGCTTCCTGCGTGTAGCGGGGAATGAACCAGCCTTCGATGGTGCCATCGCTGATGGCGTCGCCAAGCGGGGCAACCGAACCGTCAGCTACAGCAGTGTCCCACTGTTCCTGCACGGTGCTGGTCCAGAGTTCAGGTGCGACAGCGGGCGAGCCGCGCGTCACCATGGAACTGGTGGTGGGGACGGTGTCGCCCGTGACAACTTCGACATTGCAGCCGAAGCCGGCATCGAGGATCTTGGCATGAATCTGGGCCAAGGCGGCCGCAGAGGGCCAGGTCATCTCGGCAATATCAATGGTACGATCGGTACCGCAGGCAGCCGCAGCGTCGGCGGTGTCCTGAGCGAGGGCAGGCGAAGCGACGGTTGCCATGAAGGCAACAGCCATCGCGGCGGCAAAGCCACCGGTTTTCAGCATCATGAGGATAGTCTCCGTGTTTCGGATGATGGCGGAGGCTAACGTCGCAATAGAGCCGTGTCAAATTTGAGATTACTTGGCATGTTCATGTAGTAATCAAGAAAGAATGGTCAATCTTGTTTCGTTTCCACATGAAACATGATTGGCGTTTTTGACGAATTGCCTATGCTGTTGTTGATAGGGTTTTATAGGGGATCTAATGGCAAGAAAAAATAAATTAAAATTACTTGAACCTATACTACCACCAAAACCCGAGCCAGTGTCTTATGGAAAGAAAAAAGAAACTACAAATAAAAGCAAAACTGCTCCAGTTATAGATTTAAGAAAAAAGAAAACAGGAATTGGAGCTTTAGTTGAAAAGAAAACAATAGGTGGAAAAATTGCAAAAGCTGCA
>JAHJOS010000508.1 GCA_018820005.1 Alphaproteobacteria bacterium
CATCATCCCCTGCGCCTTCACGACGCTCGACTGGCTGCGGGTGGAAAGCTGCTTGTTGTTCTTCCCCTACGACAACTCGGAGAAATACCCTTTCGCCGACCAGCCGGCCGGTGACACGCTCTGGGAGCTGGGCCTGGATTTTACCGTGTCTCCGACCAAGGGCGAATTCCGCGGTGGCACCGAGCACGCGCGACTAAAGGGGCGCGAGCGCTTCAAGATCTTCGGCGTGCTGCTCGAAGGTGAGCGGCCGGCGGCCGAGGGCGACACGCTGTGGGCCGAGGGGCGACAGGTTGGGGTGATCACCTGTGCCATGTATTCGAAGTTGAGCAACAGGTCCATGGGCATTGCCCGGCTGGAGGTGCCCTACGCGGAACAGGGCGTCGCACTCGAGGTGCGCGGCAGCCTGACGGCTCAGGCCATTGCCCATACCATGCCGTTCGACGATCCGGAAAAGAACAAGCGCACCGCCAAGGGTTGAGGATGCCCAACCGTTCCAGTAAAGGGCGCGCAGTGATGCGCGCCCGTTTTAATGCATCCCAGAAAAACCGGAGCTGACGGATGATGAACGCCTTTAATGGTGGCTGGGGGCTCTTGATCCTCGCCGGCCTCAGCGAGATCTGCTACGCCGCGGTGATTCCGCGCACCGACGGTTTTACCCGGCTCTGGCCGACGTTGTATTGCGTCTTCTTTATCAGCCTTAGCCTTTGGCTTCTGTCGATGGCGGCGCGCTCGCTCCCCATCGGAACGGCTTACGCGGTATGGGTCGGCATGGGCGCAGTAGGCACCGTCATCTGGGGTATCGCCTTTTTCGGCGAACCGGCCAACACCGCCCGAATAACCTGCCTGGGGCTGATTGTCGTTGGGGTGGTGGGGCTAAAGGTGGCCGAGTGAATCGGCCCTGCGGAGCAGGTGTGTTTAGGTAGGAATGGCCCGGCTCTGCGCCCTGTAATGCCGAACTTGTTCGGCCGAAGAGCGGGAAAGGGCCGAATACATTCGGCCCTTTCCCCTCAAAGGCTATCAGTGTTTGAGTTTCTTGGGCTGCGGGTCGGAGTAGCTGTGTTTCTCGTGGATCATGGTCGCCACCAGGGCGAACAGACTGACGGCGGCTACGAAGAAGGTAATCACCATCAGGATGGCCGGTTTGTCGGCGAACGTGAACACCGCGCCGGCGCCTTCGAAGGTACTGATACTCATGGTATTGCTCCTGTATGGACGAGGGACGCGCTGGGGAGGCGCGTCCGGGGAGGCGATCAGGCCGGTTTGGTTTCGACTACCAGGGTGGTCACTTCCGTACCGTTGACCGTGCTGGCATGTCCGTACATGGCAGCCCATTCCGGGTATGCCTGGGCGGGTACTTCGGTGAGGTCCAGACCCCGTTCCTCGGCGTGCGCCGGGACGCGCAGCATGCCAATCTTCTTCAGCGCGTAAGAAATGGCGTAGCCGGGGATGAAGCCCAGCGCGCCCATCACCAGCGCGCCGATCAGCTGGCCGGTAAAGCTGATCTCGGCCATGCCGTTGACGTTTGGGTAGCCGGACAGGAACACGCCGCTGATCAGCAGTCCGGCGAAGCCGCCAAAACCATGCACGGCGAAGGCGCCGACCGCATCGTCCAGGCGGAACTTGAGCAGCAGGTTATTGACCAGCGGCGCGGCTGCGGCTACGCCCATGCCGATCAGGTAGGCCAAGCCGGGGTGGTACAAGTCAAGGCCCGGGGCGACGGAGATGATTCCGACCAAGCCGCCGGACATCATCCAGAACGGCTCTCGTGTGGTCAGATAGGCGCCGATCAGCCCGCCAGCAAAGCCCATCAGGGTGTTAAAGGCAAAGGCGGACAGGTTGGTCGGCTGGCCGTAGATGTTGATCCACTGCGCGCCGCTGTTGTAGATGATGCAGCCGCCCAAAAAGCCGAAGAATCCGACGATGATCAACATCAGGCCCACCACGCTCATCGGCATGCTGTGGCCAACGATCTGGTTGGCCGAGCCGTCTGGGTTAAAGCGGCCAATGCGCGCGCCGAGGTTGATCACAACGGCCAGGGCGAAGAAGCCGGCGACCTGGTGGACCACGCCCGCCGCGCCAACATCATGGTAGCCGAACTGCACGGTCAGCCAGCCCTCAGGGTGCCAGCCCCAGGAGGCGGCGAGCAGCCAGAGTACCCCGCCAAGGGCGATGGTGAGGATGATGAAGGCGCTCATCCGTGCCCGTTCGATGATCGCACCGGAAAGGATCGAGCCGGTAGTGGCAGCGAACAGAGCGAAAGCGCCCCAGAAGATGCCGGTCGCATTGTCCTTGAGATTGGGCCCCATGGATTCGCTCCACGGCATCGCTGCCATCAAGGCATCCATGCGCGGTACCAAGCCATCCGGGAACGCGTTGTAGATGGCCCAGCCGCACAGAAATACGCTGGGAACGACAAAGCCGAACGCAAGGATGTTCTTGACGCCTGCCGCCAGCGCATTCTTCAGGCGCGAGGCGCCGATTTCGTAGGAAAGGAAACCGGCGTGGATCAAGATCATCAACGCCGTGCACCACCAATAGAAGATTTCCATGTTCAGCGTGTTGGTCATCTCTATCATCGTATGCAGTTGTTCGAGCGTGAGTGTTGTCTGCTCTTCCATCGCTTAACCCTCAAGGCATTGTTTGATTTGATGTGGTGGCAGAGAGGAGGGGCTGTCGGAATGACAGTCGTCTTTTTTATCATTGCTCACTAAAAGTTCGTGAGAGGAAAAAGCAAGCCTTGTGCCAGATCGCCTGATTGCGTCTGGCACAAGGCCTGCAGCCGGCGTTTACAGAGGCGCGGCGCCTGTTGTGCGCTTTTTGCGCACAACACTGGTGCCTACTGCCTGAAGTTGGCTCGTCCTGCTGCTGTCATGCGCGCACCCGGCTTTTGTCGGGGTCATAAGTGACCGTGCCGCTGGCAACCCGGGCGCCGATGCGTTTCTGTTGTCCGTCGAGCTTGCCCACTTCAAGCCGGGTACCAGCCGCGCAGCTGGCGATATCCAGCCGACACAACGCAATATTTCTGCCGAGCAGCGGCGAGCGGGTGGCGCTGGTGATCACCCCCACCTGGGCGCGACCGCTCCGCACGCAGTCGCCGTGCATCGCCACTTCGTTACCTTCCAGCTCAAGCGCCACCAACCTTCGCTGCGGCTGGGCGCTGCGCCGCTCGAGGGCGGCGCGGCCGATGAAATCGTCCTGCTTGGTCTTCAGAGGCACAGTGAAGCCGATCCCCGCTTCGAAAGGATCGGTCTGATCGCAGAACTCATAGCCGGCGAAGACCAGCCCTGCCTCGATGCGCAGCATGTCCAACGCGTGTAAACCCAGCGGCACGAGCCCCATGGGCTCGCCGAGCTCCCAAAGCCGCTGCCAGAGCGGCAGGGCATCGTCCGGATGGCAGAAGATTTCGTAACCCAACTCGCCGGTGTAACCGGTGCGCGAAACCATCAGGGGACAGCCGTTGTAGTCATCCAGGCGACCGTTGAGGAAGCGGAACCAGCCCAGCTCCGACAGCGCCGGCTGGGTCGCCGGAGTCCAGATCATCTGGCTCAGCAATTCGCGGCTTTTCGGCCCCTGCACGGCGATGTTGTGGATTTGCTCGCATGCGGATTTCACCCACACCTTCATGCCGAGTTTTGCCGCCTGCTCGCGCAGCCAGACGCCGGCGTAGTCTTCGCCGCAGATCCAACGGAAGGCATCCGGGCCGAGGCGCAGCAAGGTGCCGTCATCGAGCATGCCGCCGTGCTCGTAGCACATCGCCGAGTAGACGACCTGGCCGACCGCCAGCTTGCGCACATCACGGGTCAGGCAGTAGTTGAGCAGCGCTTCGGCGTCCGGGCCGAGTACCTCGAATTTGCGCAGCGCGGAGAGGTCCATCACCGCCACCCGTTCGCGGCAGCCGTGGTACTCCTCGATGGCGCCGAAGCCGTTGAAGTGGGTGGGCGTCCACCAGCCGCGGTAGTCGATGAAGTTGCCGGTAAGGGCCGAGGTGCCGGGATGAAAGCCGCTTTCGCGGGTCAGCACCGGGTCGGCGTCGGGCGTCTTGCGAGTGGCCATGGCGATACTGAAGCGCTCCTTGTCGGAATACAGGCGGATCTGGATGTCGGTGGGTTGCCAGCCGTTGGCCGGATCAATGTCGTCCGGGCAGCTGCTGCTGGCGCAAATCAGATCGGTCTGGGCGCGCAGCAGCACATAGTCGCCGGGGCGGGACCAGGGCTCATCGATGGTCAATTGGTGGTGGGCGTCGATCGCGGTGTTGAAGAAGAAGTTGATTGCCGGCCAGCCGGGACGGCCACTGACGCCGTGATCGGCCAATGCACGGCTGATGTTGTCGCTGCAGTTGGCGTGGCCGAAGTAGCCCTGCGACTCGTAATAGCGCGCCGTGCAAGCCAGCGCAAAGGTGTCGTGGCGGCCCACGGTGTCTCGGACCACCTCCAGCATCGGCTGCATGTTGCGGTCGAAGAATCGACTGAACAGGCCGGGGCCGGGCCAGGCGCTGCCGTTGAGGGTGCGGGTGACGGTGGGGTCTAGGTCGATTTCGTGGCCGGCATCAAGGCCACGGCGGTCGAAGGCGACGAAATCAGAGCATTGGCGGCCGGCGACGTCGATCACCTGTATGTACTGGCCGGCAGCGACCGGGTAGGCGCGGGCGCTGCCCGGACGGATGGTGAATTCGTCGAGCAATTCGCCGAGCGGTTCGGGCAGCGCCGGACGCAGCAGGTGTCCTGGGTTGGCGCGGCGGATCGACACGCGCAATTCACTGGCGCGGCGCTGGCTGTCGACCGGGGTGGCGCCGCCAGGTGCGGCGACCAGCACCAGCAGGCGCTGGCCCGCAGTGAATTGCCTGGCGAAGCCTGCCGGTGTGCCTGGTGACCAGAGCTGCACCGCCGTCGGCAGTTGTCGACAGTCGATGCCTTGGCGAGTCAGCGCCAGGCGTACCCTGGCGGCGGCGGCACCGCCGTCGCGGAGCAGGTCGGTGATGAATGTCGTACCCGGCGAGTCTTGCAGTTCCAGTGCGGCAAGACCATTGCTGCCATCGGCGGTGAAAGCGAGCAACTCCGCGAGTTGGTCGCCCTCGATATCGATTACTTGCAGCAGGTCGCCTGCCTCGAGCTCAATCAAGGTCAAGCCGCCAGGCGCGACGCGGTAACGTTCCTGGGCTGGGGCGCGGGCGTACAGCGCCGGCTCGCTGGGACGCGAGACGATGGGAAGGTTCATGGACGGCACTCCGCTGGTTCGGATAAAAGGCCTGACGGCCGAAGCAGCTCCCGCAGGGCGGGAGCCTCGGCGCGGTCAGCCGACCGTTTTCAAGCGTTTCTCTGGCTGGTCGCTGAGGTAGGTCTGTAGCGAATCATCCAGCGCCTGCAGCCACGGGGTGTGATGCGAGGTGGCGAGGGTTCCGGTCATCAGCGAGCGATGGCACTTGTCGCGGTAGCCCATGATGTCTTCATGCTTGTCGTGCTTCCACTGCAGGAAGGTGCGGTTGACTTCGGCGATATCGAAGCTCGGGTAGTCTGTAGCCTCGATCAGCTGACGAATGTATTCGCCCTGGAATTCGAACATCTGCCGGGCGGTTTCCAGCAGCTCTTCTTCCTGTCGCCAGGCAAGGTCCTCGGCACGCATTCTCGCGGGATCGGGCAGTGAAATGCGGCCGAGGATGACGTCACGGACGTACCAGGCCTGCGCGTCGAACATGTTGAAGCTGTACCACTGGTCCTGCATGCCAAGGTAGACGAGCTTCGGGTTGGCCTCCCAGAACACGCCCTTATAGAGGTTCAGCGGCCAGAGACGGTTGTCGGTCTTCAGGCGTAGCTCTTCAGGCAGAAAGGGGAAGTGATGCTTGTAGCCGGTGCAAAGAATGATCGCATCGATGTGCTTGCTACTACCGTCGACGAAGTGCGCGGTGCTGCCATGGAGATGTGACAGCAGTGGCTTTTCCTCCCAGTTATCGGGCCACTTGTAGCCCATCGGGGCGCTACGGTAGCAACTAGTGATCGAGCGTGCG
>JAHJOS010000509.1 GCA_018820005.1 Alphaproteobacteria bacterium
AGACCGGCGAGCCGGTCAAAACCAACGCGGTGATCAATGCTGTCAGTCGGCGTGGTGCGCCCGCCACCGAGCGCCACCACGGCCATGCCGACGCCACGCGTATCAATCGCGGAGACCGTTCCCGGCATGTCGGCAAAGACGTCCCGGATGATCGGCGCCGCGGCCAGATAGCCATCGATATTGTCGACGAAGTCGCCCGGGCCGCCCAGGGCATGCACCATGATGGAAAAACGCTCGGTGGCACGGCCGCTGTCCAGCGCTGCCTCGGCCAGCAGGCGGCCGGCATCCACGGTTCCAGCCACCCCCGTCATTTCGGCCAGCACAGCGCAGAGCGACAGCGTCACTTCCCGCAGGCGCTTATCCTGATGGCGACCGGTAAGAAAATTGACCGCATTGCGGACTTCAAGGCCGTTGCCTGCCGCACTGGCCAGCGGCTCGTTCATGTCGGTGATCAAGGCGCCGGTTTTGAGCCCTGCCCCATTGGCCACTTCGACCAAGCTTTGCGCCAGTTCGCGTGAGCGGTCCAGGGTTGGCATGAACGCGCCCGAGCCCGTCTTGACGTCGAGCACCAGCGCGCCGAGGCCGGCCGCGAGCTTCTTGGACAGGATGGAGGCGGTGATCAACGCAACGGACTCCACCGTGCTGGTGACATCGCGAATGGCATAAAGCGCCTTGTCGGCTGGCGCGAGGTTGGCCGTGGCGCCGATGATGGCACAACCGGCCTGACGAACCACCTGGCGGAACAGGTAATTGTCTGGCTGGGTCTGATAGCCCGGAATGGCATCGAATTTGTCGAGCGTGCCACCGGTGTGGCCTAAGCCTCGTCCTGAAATCATCGGCACGAAAATGCCCATGGCTGCCAGAATAGGCGCCAACATCAGGCTGACATTGTCACCAACGCCGCCCGTCGAATGCTTGTCGGCCACGGGGCCGTCGAGATCGGACCAATCCAGTACGTCGCCGCTGTCGCGCATGGCGAGCGTCAGCGCAACGCGCTCAGGCATACTCATGTCGTGGAAATAGACCGCCATGGCAAAGGCGGCAGCCTGGGCCGACGAGACCGTGCCCTTGGTGAAGCCGGCAACAAAGGCGGCAATTTCGGTGTCAGATAGAAGTTGGCCATCGCGTTTGCGCGCAATGACTTCCTGGGGCAGAAAACTCATTGGTGAACCTCTCGGGCGGTTTTGTGCCCCGGACCGTTGCCAAAGGCAAGTCGAGCCAGGCAGGGGCGCCAGGGTGGGCGGCCTTCAGGAGGCTGGCTGATCGCCCTTCCCCTTCAACGCAGCGGGCTTGTGACCTGCGGAGCGAGCGGTGACCAGCACGTCGCGGGTATTATGCAACATGTCAGTAATGAAGCGTCGCACAATGGACAACTCCTCTTCGGAATAGCGCGCGATAACGTTCCTGTTCATCCGCGCCACATAGTCACGGAGCCCCAGGATCCCGGAATGCTCGGCGGCTGGACCAAGGGTTATCATCACGCCCCGCCTGTCGGTGGCATGGGGATGGCGCTCGATGAAGCCGGCTGCCTCAAGGCGGTTGAGCATGATCGCTGTGGCGCCTGTTGTCAGGCCAAGCTGCTGCGAGATGGCCGTGGGCGTGGACTGGCCGTTGAGGGAGCGCACGAAGAACAGGCACATAAGGTCTGTGTGGTTTATGCCGGCCTGCTCGGCCAGCCAGCGATAGGCCTGGGTGATCTCGGTGACGAGTTCGCGCAACAACTCATCCATATCAGGCGCTTCCAAGTCGCATTCCTCCAACGCAAGATAGCTATTCAAGAAAGTATCTTTGTTGCAAAGCTATATCTGATATCCTAGATGGATACCACCGAATGCAGCCAGCGGAGACTATTGTGGCACAGATCGCGCATATGCGGGATAGCGTTGAAGGCCCCAGCGAGGGGACGTCGGAGACCTCGTCTCTCCAGATGGCTGTGACCGAGGCGAGAGTGGTTCCCGTGCCAGTCGACAGACCGGCGCAGAAGCCGCTTCCCGTCCAAAGCAAGACCGAGGCCACGCTGGAGGCGCCCCCCGAAGCCAACCGCAGCCGCAAGAAGGCCAAACTGTTCGGAATTGGCCTGCTGGTCGTGCTGGCCGGGATTGTCGCCTGGTACCCGCTCTCTGATCGCTACGCCCCGTTCGCGGGTGGCGCCTCTGTCACTGCGCAGATCACACAGGTCGCGCCGCGCGTGTCCGGCCCGGTCAAGCAACTGTTGATCGCGGACAATGCCGCCGTGAAGGCGGGCCAACCGCTGTTTGAAATCGACAACACTTCCTTCCTGATGGACGTGGCTCAGGCCCGTGGCCAGCTCGACCAGGCAATGAACAGCGTCGCCTCCGGCGTCGCCGCCATTCCGGCAGCCCAGGCCAAGCTCGAACAGGCCCAGGTGGCCCTTACCCTTGCCCAGCAGGATCGCGATCGGGCCCGGACGATGCTGGAGCGCGGGTTCACGTCGCAGGCCAAATTCAACACAGTGGAATCCACCTGGCGCACCGCGCAACTGAGCGTGGAGGCCGCGCAAGCCGATTTGACACGCATCCAGACCGCGGCCAGCACGGCCGACGCTAACAACCCCAATGTGCGGGCGGCACAGGCCGCAGTCGACAAGGCCGAGTTCGCGCTGGCCAATACCACAGTGGTCGCGCCAACGGACGGCTATGTCTCGAACCTGTCGCTGGCAGAGGGACAGTTCGTTGCGGCGGGCACCCCGGCCCTCACCTTTATCGATCCCTCCACCGAGATGGTCATAGCGGACCTACGCGAGAACCAGTTGGTCAATGTCGAGCCTGGTGACAAGGCTGTCGTGATGTTCGAGGCCGCTCCCGGCCAGACCTTTGATGCGACGGTCGACAGCGTCGCCTGGGGCATCAACAGTGGTCGCACCAGCGTCAACGGTCTGGCGCAATCGTCCAACGACACTCGCTGGTTCCCGCCAGCCCGCAAGATCCCTGTGCGTGTCACGCTCAATGACATGAGCCAGATGCCCGCCAATGTGCGCTTGGGTTCGGAGGCGAGTGTGCTGATCATTCCCCAGGACGGGATCGTGCCGGCCATCTCGAACGCGATCATGGGGCTGCGCGGGTTGCTCTCGGGCTTCAACTAGGAGGCCGCGGCAATGGAAGAGCTGACGCGGGTCGATCCCGATGAAGATCCCTATCTCGCGCTGCGCACGGCGATTGCCATTATGCTTTGCCTGGTTCTGGCCGACCCGCTGGGCATCACCATGCCGATGCTGCCGGTGGTGCTGGGAATGAGCATGCTGTCCAACCAGCGGGGGGGCCTGTCCGCGCGTACCTTCGTTGGGCCTTTGGCTCTGCCTGTGATGGCCTATGTCTTTGCCTGGCTGGCCGCCGCCACGGTGAACGAACCGCTGCTGTTCATCGCCATCAATGTGCTGTTGGCCGCTGCTGGTATCGCGCTGATGCTGTTCAAGGGATCGCGGGCAGGCACCATGCTGACGGTGTTCCCCACCATGATGTCGATGTCCGCACTCTACAGCGACCAGGCCATGGTGGCGATCCGCGACGGCATGGCGGCTGGCGGCCTGGTGGTCGGCGTCGCCGCAGTGGCACTCAACATGCTGTTCCCGCCGCAAACAAAGCGCGTGCACATCGAGGAGGTGCGTCCATTGGTCAGCGAATATGCCGGCAGGGAGTTGCTGATCCGGCTTGCGGTCTTTGTGCCGGTCATGCTGGGCACATTCGCTACGGGCGACATGAATCTGATCATCGTGCCAATCATGCTGGCCTTCGTCTGCGCCGAGCCCGACCGCGGTGGTCGTATGCGCCAGTTGATCGACCGGGGTGGCGGGACTGTCACTGGCGCGTTGGTGGCAACCGCGGCCATGGGAATCTACGCCGTGCTGCCGCAGTTTCCAGTGCTGGTCCTGCTGTGTGCCATCATTACCTATGGTTTGATCGACAAGATGACGACTGGCCGGGCCCGCCCGCTGCACTATCAGTACATCTGCTCGGTGGCGCTGGTGATGATCATGTCAGCCACGTTCGGTGCGCGCGACGCGTTCGAGGTGGTTATCCAGCGTGTGGTGCTGACGAGCGGCGCCATGCTCGGCGCCATCGCGTTGTTGTCGCTGCTCGAGGCGATCTTTGTTCCACGCAGGGGTGAAACGACCTCCCTCGCCTTTGCGTAGGGGTCGGCTCCCTCCCCAGCGGAGGGAGCCGACGATCACGCGCCGTAGGGGATCCAGACGTTCTTGACCTGGGTGGCCTTGGCCAGGAAATAGTCGCCCTCGAAGCGCCGGTCGGCCAGATCGTAGTAGAGACCGCGGCTGGTCCAGGTTTGCTTGAGATTGCAAGTCGAGGCCTTCTCGACCATGGCCGAAGCCTCGGCATTGCCGGCGAACCACAGGCCATCGACGCCATCGTGCTCGGCCAAGGTCTTGGCGAGGGCGATGCTGTCGCCGGTGACGATATTGATCACGCCAGAGGGCACGTCCGAGGTCTCGATGACCTGGTAGAGGTCAGTGACCGAGAGCGGGGACTGCGCCGATGGCACCAGCACCACGGTATTGCCCATGGCCAGGGCCGGCGCGATCAGGGCGATCGAGCCGAGCAGTGGCCGGCTTGGCGGCGCGACAATGCCCATGACGCCCAGCGGCTCGATCATGGCAGCGGCGACAGCGCGCAGCGGCGGATTGTGCACGGCGCCATCATATTTGTCGGCCCAGCCGGCAAAGGCAAAGAGGCGTTCGACGGAGAGCGCGACTTCCTCGGCGCCATCGTGACCGGTCTGCGCCTTGATGCGGGCGGCGAATTCATCGCGGCGGTAGTCGAGGTTTTCGGCCAGAAAATAGAGGATCTGCGCGCGGCTATGCGCTGCCGTAGTGGCCCAGCCGAGCGCTGCCCGGGCCGCCTCGACGGCATTGCGGATGTCCTTGCGATTGCCCTCGCCGACTTCGCCCACCAGCCTGCCGGACGGATCGAGCACGGCGCGGGTATAGGCACTGTCGGGACGGGCCTGCTTGCCGCCGACATACATTTTTGCCGTCTGGTCGAGATGGCCGGTGTCGAGCGGATTGGCCGGCTTGGCGGCCACGGGCTTGGCAGCAGGGGCGGGCTTGAGATCCTTTTCCCAGGCGGGCTTGAGATAGGCGCTCATGCCCTCGCGGCCGCCTTCACGGCCATAGCCGGATTCCTTGTAGCCACCAAAGCCGACCGCGGCGTCGAAATTATTGGTGCCATTGATCCAGACCACGCCGGCCTTGATCTGCGGCGCGATGTCGAGCGCCAGATTGATGTTCTCGCTCCAGATGGTGGCAGCGAGGCCATATTTGGTGTTGTTGGCCAGCGCCACGGCCTCTTCGGGCGTGCGGAAGCTCATGGCGACCAGCACGGGCCCGAAAATTTCCTCAGCCACCAGCGTATTGGCGGGCGACACGTTGGTGACCAGCGCCGGCTTGAGGAAGCAGCCCTTGGCGGGCACCGGACCGTCGGCCTCATAAATCACCGCGCCTTCGGCAGCGCCGCGCTTCATCAGGTCACGGATGCGTTCGACCTGGACCGGCGCGACCAGCGCGCCAATGTCGATGGATTTGTCGAGCGGATCGCCGACGCGCAGGCTCGCCATGCGCAGCTTGAGCTTGGCAATGAAGCGCTCCTCGATGCTCTCCTGCACCAGAAGGCGCGAGCCAGCGCAGCAGACCTGGCCCTGGTTGAACCAGATGGCGTCGACCAGGCCCTCGATGGCGCTGTCGATATCGGCATCTTCGAAGACGATATAGGGGCTCTTGCCGCCCAGCTCGAGGCTGAGACCCTTGCCGGTGCCGGCCGTGGCGGCGCGAATGGCCTTGCCCACCTCGGTGGAACCGGTGAAGGCGATCTTGTCG